>JAHZHV010000182.1:2189-2422 GCA_019420085.1 Christensenella sp. | reverse complement strand
TGCTTTTTTTCGACAAGCTGTCCGTCGCGGATGATGTTGACGGTGATCTTCGGATCGATAAAGCCCAGAATATTCAGGTCCACATCCATGTCCGAGTCGATCTTGATGATATCCTTTCTGCCCATCAGTGCGCTGTGCACGTTCTTGATAATCGCAACGGAGCATTCCAGCTTTTCCAGATGCAGGAAGTGATAAATCTGCATGCTGCGTCCGGCCTGAATGTGATCGATGAC
>JAHZHV010000182.1:0-2179 GCA_019420085.1 Christensenella sp. | reverse complement strand
ATGACAATGCCGTTTTGAATCGAATCGATATTCAAGGTTATGCTACCTCCAAA
Organism: Christensenella sp.; assembly: GCA_019420085.1. Taxonomy (GTDB): domain Bacteria; phylum Bacillota; class Clostridia; order Christensenellales; family Maliibacteriaceae; genus RGIG9107. The sequence goes on along the minus strand of JAHZHV010000182.1, from coordinate 2,126 downwards.
AGTTTCAGAATCAGCGCCATGCGGATGTACTTGCCGTAGAGCGCCTGGCGGAAATAACAGGCGCGCGGATCGGCGTCAATCGAGGTGTGAATCTCGTTGACGCGCGGCAGCGGATGCAGAATCGAAAGACTTGCCTTGGCGTTTTGCAGCTTGTCCGGCGTCAGAATGTAGCTGTCCTTTAAGCGCAGATAGTCCTCTTCGTTGAAGAAGCGCTCCTTTTGCACGCGCGTCATGTACAAAATGTCAAGCTGCGGCATGACCGCTTCCAACTCCGTCGTCTGGATATACTCGATCTTCTTTTTCTTCAATACTTCCTGCTTGATGTAGCTTGGCAGCTTCAGCTCCTGCGGAGAGACCAGCACAAAGCGCACGTTGTCATAGCGCGACAGCGCCGAAATCAGCGAATGCACCGTCCGGCCGAACTTCAAATCGCCGCAGAAGCCCACCGTCAGATTATCAAGACGGCCCTTTTCGCGCATGATGGTCAGTAAATCCGTCAGCGTCTGCGTCGGGTGGTTATGGCCGCCGTCGCCGGCGTTGATCACCGGCACCGTCGCCGCCATCGAGGCCACAAGCGGCGCGCCCTCCTTGGGATGGCGCATGGCGATGATGTCGGCATAGCAGCTTACCGTGCGCACCGTGTCGGCGACGCTCTCGCCCTTGGCCACGGAGGAGCTGTTTGCCTCGGAAAAGCCCAGCACCTGACCGCCAAGCTCATACATCGCCGCCTCAAAGCTCAGGCGCGTGCGCGTCGACGGCTCGTAAAACAGCGTGGCAAGCTTCTTATAGCGGCACTTTTCCCGATACGCCTCCGGATGCGCGATGATGTCCTCCGCCGTGCGGATCAGCTCGTCGATCTCCTGTGTGGACAGTTCCAGAATATCGATCAGGCTTCTCATTTTGCGGCGCCTCCGATCCAGCTTTCATCCGAGGGGTTGTCCCGGAACGCCGTAAGGCGCGCCACGTCCTCCGGCGCAATATAGCCCTGTTTGGCCGCAATGCGCGCGATGACGTCGAAGTTCGTCAGCGAGACGTTCTGCACGTTTGCCTGCGCAAGACGCTCCAGGCCGCGCTTCATGCCGTAGGTAAAGATGCTGACGATGCCCAGTACCTGCGCGCCCGCTTCGCGCAGCGCCTCCACCACGTCGATGACGCTGCCGCCGGTGGAAATCAGGTCCTCCACCACGACGACCTTCTGCCCCTTCTCCAGCTTGCCCTCAATGCGGTTGTTGCGGCCGTGATCCTTTGCGCCGCCGCGCACATAGCCCATCGGCAGACCCATGATATGCGCGCTGATTGCCGCATGCGCGATGCCCGCGGTGGACGTGCCCATCAGCACTTCCGCCTGCGGATAGACGCGGCGGATCGTCTCCACGATGCCGTTTTCCACGTCCGTGCGCACTGCCGGCGCCGTCAGCGTCAGGCGGTTATCGCAGTAAACGGGGCTTTTGATGCCGCTTGCCCAGGTAAACGGCTCCTGCGGACGCAGAAAAACGGCGCCGATTTGCAGCAGATCCTCTGCAATCTGCTCTGCCAGCGCCTGTGTGCGCGCTTCAACGGACTGATTCTGATTCGACATGAAATTGCTCCTTCCTCAACCTCAAAGGCTGTGCTTTGTCCCTTATCGTTCTGCCGTAAAATCCGCCATGCAGCGCCGGTAGGCCGCCACGGGGTCCGCCGCGCCGGTGATGGGACGTCCCACCACGATATAGTCCGAGCCGATCTCATTGGCCCGCGCCGGCGTCGTCACGCGCGCCTGATCCCCGACCGCGTTTTCCGCAAAGCGCACGCCCGGCGTCACGGTCAGAAAATCCGCGCCGCAGGCCGCGTGCACCGCGCCCGCTTCCAGCGGCGAACACACCACGCCGTCCAGTCCGGCTGTGCGCGCGTTTTTGGCATACTGCATCACGACCTCCTCCAGCGGACGGTCGATCAAAAGCTGCTTTTGCATGCGCTCCTGGCTGGTGGATGTAAGCTGCGTCACGGCGATTAAAAGCGGACGCGTACCGTCCGGACGCGTCAGCCCTTCCACGGCCGCCTGCATCATCTCAATCGTGCCGAAGGCATGCAGGTTCGTCATGTCCACATCCAGATTGCGCAGCACCGCCATGGCGCTTTTGACGGTA
>JAHZHV010000181.1:14143-14787 GCA_019420085.1 Christensenella sp. | reverse complement strand
AGCCGTGATGATGCTCTTACGTCCGCAGGGCATCATGGGCAGAAGCTCGTTTGCCGACCTTCTTGGAATCCGAAAAACGTATGCGCTGAACCAGGAGGAGGCGCGCGCGCTGCTGGAAGAGGACGAAGCGCCGCGTTTGCGCTGAAAAAAAGGGGGAGGCCAAAAAGCGATGATGCAGGAAACATTATTGAAGCTGGAAAACATTACGCAGCGATTCGGCGGCCTGACGGCGATTGCGGACGTCTCCATGCACGTGGACAAGGGTGAGATCGTCGGTCTGATCGGCCCCAACGGCGCGGGCAAGACGACGACGTTCAACGTCATCACGGGCATTTACGATCCCACGCAGGGACGGGTGTTCTAACGCGGACGCAATATTACCGGATGCGCGGTGCATCAGGTTACCGCGTGCGGCATGGCGCGCACGTTCCAGAATATCCGCCTGTTTGCCTCGCTGTCCATTTTGCAGAACGTGCAGATCGGCATGCACCTTCGCGCGCATTGCAGCGCGCTGGAGGATGCGTTCCACATCGGCCGCTGGAAGCACAATGAACGTGCGACCCGGCGCGAGGCGCTGCGCCTGCTTGCCATGGCGAACCTTGCGCAGCATGCCGACGATATTGCCGGCAGCCTGCCTTACGGTT
>JAHZHV010000181.1:0-14133 GCA_019420085.1 Christensenella sp. | reverse complement strand
TTCGCAGCGGCGTCTTGAGATCGTGCGCGCGATGGCCACGGGTGCGGAGCTGCTGCTGCTGGATGAGCCGGCCGCGGGCATGAACGAGCAGGAGACGCAGGAACTGACGGCCTTTATCCGCACGCTGCGCGATCGTGGTTATACCGTGTTTTTGATTGAACACGACATGAAGCTGGTCATGAACCTGTGCGACCGGATTTATGTGCAGAATGAAGGATGTCTGATTGCGGAGGGAACGCCGCAGGAGATTCAGAAAAATCGGGTTGTGATCGACGCCTATCTGGGCGAGGAGGTATGAGGCGTATGGTGCAGGAAGTACTGAAAATTTCCGGTTTGCAGGTCAATTACGGCAACATCCGCGCCCTGAAGGGAATTGATCTGTCTGTCCGGCAGGGACAGATTGTGACGCTCATCGGCAGCAACGGCGCGGGAAAAAGCACGATGATGAACACCATTTCCGGCATCGTGCGCGCCGCCGCGGGCGAGGTGCTGTTTGAAGGGGAGAACATTTTAAATAAGCCCAGCGATTACATCGTCAAACGGGGCATTGTCCTGGCGCCGGAAGGACGGCAGATTTTCCCGCGGATGACGGTGCGGGAGAACCTTGCCATGGGCGCGCTGACGGTGCGCGACAAGGCGGCGGTGCGCGACGAGCTTGCGGTCGTGTACGAGATGTTCCCCATTTTGAAGGCGCGCGCCAGACAGTATGCGGGTACGCTCTCCGGCGGCGAGCAGCAGATGCTGGCGGTTGGCCGCGCGATGATGCGCATGCCGCGCCTTCTGATGCTGGACGAACCGTCTCTGGGGCTTGCACCGCTTATAATTCGGGAGATTTTTTCGATGATCGATAAGATCCATCAGATGGGCACGACGATCCTTCTGGTGGAGCAGAACGCGCGCATGGCGCTGTCGGTCTGTGATTATGCCTATGTCATGGAAAACGGCTCGATCGCCATGCAGGGAAAGGGCAGCGATCTTCTCCATGATCCCAAGGTAAGCGCCGCGTATTTGGGCGGCATTTGATAACGGACTTTTTTGCAAGGGGGAACGATCCTATGACAACGAAGCGTGAACTGGTACAAAAAGCATTCCATAACGAGCCGGCCGAACGGATTCCGGTGGGGTTCTGGTTCCATTTTCTGGAAAACGACCAGATGAACAGCGGCCTTGCGCATCCGGAGCTGATGCAGAAAAACTATGCGGGACATAAAAAGTTTATCGAGCAATTCCAGCCGGATTTTGTTAAAATTATGACGGATGGACTGTTTACGCGTCCGGCCAATACGCTGCCGGCAGTTTATACGGCAGAGGATCTGTATGCTTTCAAGCCGCTGCCGCACGATCACGCGTATTTTCAGGCGTGCCTTGCGCTGGCGCAGACGGTGCGCGGCTATGCGGGCGATGACGTGATGGTGTTTTACAACATTTTTTCGCCGCTGTTTCACCTGTCCAAATATCTGAACGACTCGGCGGATCTGTTCAGCGTGGACGATCTGATGCAGCAGGACGCGGATGCCGTGAAATATGCGCTGGACGTGCTGGGAGAGGATATGTCCTATCTTGCCGAGTTGGTGATGGAGCAGGGCGGCATGGACGGCATCTATCTTTCCGTCAACAACTCGCATCGCCTGATCCCGCTTGCGCGGTATGCAAAGTACGTCGCCCCGTCGGAACTTGCGGTTCTGGATGTGGCAAACCGTTACGGCGACAACCAGATTCTGCATATCTGCGGCTATCGCGGACGGCAGAACATCCTGGCCGCCTATCGGGATTATCCGGCGACCGTGTTTAACTGGGCGGTGCACGAGGAAAACATGACGCTTGCCCAGGGTAAGGAATACTTCCACGGCAGGGCGGTCATCGGCGGCTTTGACCAGATGCCGGGCAGCTTAATCCATGCCGGCAGCCGCGCGGACATCGAGGCGTACGTGGAAAAGCTTTTGGCTGACTGCGGCAGGGTCGGCGTCATCATCGGCGCGGACTGCACCGTGCCGAGTGATACGCCGCTGGAACATCTTTCATGGGTGCGCGATAAGGCGGCGGAACTTTCCAGATAAGAAGTGTGGATGAGACCGGGTTTTGTGCCGCATGAACGAAGTCTGTCGTTTGTGCGGCACAGCCTGCGCAAGTAAGAAGGGAGGAGATTCGCATGATGGACAGCACAATGATGAAGCAGTATGCTGCGATTCTGAAAGAAGAACTGCTGCCGGCGATGGGGTGTACCGAGCCGATCGCCGTGGCGTATGCGGCCGCGTATCTGACGCGCGTTTTGGGAGGGCGGCCCAAAGAAATTGACGCGGAGGTTTCCGGCAATATCTTAAAGAACGTCAAAAGCGTCGTCGTGCCCAACACCGGCGGCCTGTGCGGCGTAAAGGCCGCCATTGCGGCGGGCGTCGTGGCGGGCGATCCGGATAAGAAGCTGGAGGTCATATCTTCCGTGACGCCGCAGCAGCGCGAGGCGATTCAAAATTATATGGATACATGCCCGATTTCTCTTTCGTGCATGCAGACGCCGCGCATGCTGGACATCCGCCTGACGGGCAGAAGCGAAAACAAAGAGGCGGTCGTGCAGATTGCCAACAATCATACCAATATCGTCTATGTGGAGTATAACGGCAAGATCGTATTGCAGCGCCCCGCATCCGACGATGCGGAGGACAATCTGACGGATAAGTCCGTTTTGAACGTCCGCGATATCGTGTCCTTTGCAAAGGATGCGCCGCTTGCGATGTTCTACGACGCCGTCAAGCGCCAGATCGACTATAACAGCGCGATTGCCGAAGAGGGCATCAGCGGAAAGTGGGGCGCGGGGGTCGGCTGGGTCATGCTGCAAAGCGCGCCCGATGACGTCGCCACGCAGGCGCGCGCCTATGCCGCGGCGGGTTCGGACGCGCGCATGAGCGGCTGTGAACTGCCCGTGGTCATCGTCTCCGGTTCGGGCAACCAGGGCATCACGGCGTGCTTGCCGGTGGTGCGCTTTGCCAAATACTTAAAGGCCGACGAGGAAAAGACGGTGCGCGCGGTGGCGCTGAGCGATCTTGTTACCATTCACCAGAAGACGGGGATCGGACGGCTTTCCGCCTACTGCGGCGCGGTTAGCGCCGGGTGCGGCGCGGCCTGCGGCGTGGCGTATCTGTTCGACGGCGGCGAAGAGGCGGTTGCCGCGACGCTGAAAAACGCGATTGCGATTGCGTCGGGCATGATCTGCGACGGCGCAAAGCCGTCCTGCGCGGCGAAGATTGCCACGTCCGTGCAGGCGGGACTTTTGGGCTATGCGATGTACCGCAAACAAAAGGGCTTCAAAGGCGGCGACGGCATCGTCTCCGACGACGTGGAGGATACCATCCGCAGCGTCGGCGTGCTGGCCAAGGACGGCATGCAGCATACCGATAAGGTCATTTTGGACATCATGCTGAATAACTAAAACAAAGCGCGCCTGCGCGCGCACAGCAGAAGAAAAAAGCGGGACGATCCGTATCGGGAAGGGTCGCCCCGCTTTGTCGTACTTGAAATGCGTGCGGTGTTTTTTATAAGTCCGCGCCTGTCCTGTATGATGCAGAGAAGATTCGTTTTTGCCTATCAGCGCAGTGCTTTTTTTAAACTGCCGCCGCTCACCGCATCGCCGCTGCCGACAGCGTTCATCCAAACAAACGCCGCATTTTTTTGGATGAAAATACGCTGTATTTTTTTAAAAAGTGCCGCCGTCTGACTGCGCGGCGTTTTTTATAAGTCCGCGCCTGTCCTGCGCGATGCAACGAAGATGCGTTTTCACGCGCCGGCGCGGCGCTTTTTTTTTGAACTGCCGCCGGACGCATCGCCGCCGCCGACAGCGTTCATTCAAACAAACGCTGCATTTTTTGGGATGGAAGTGCGCCGTATTTTTTTTAAAAAGTGCCGCCGCTGTTTTTTTTAAAAGAGCAGCGGCGTCGTTTTTTTGCGTGACACTTTTGTTCGGGCGTACAGGGCGGATTATGCAAGATCCGCCAGCGCGTCGTAAATTTTGCAGTATTTTTCGTACTGCGATGCGTAGAAGGCGTGCCGCGCATCGTCGGGGAAGAACGTGCGGCGCGTTCTGACGCAGGTGCGCACCGCTTCATCCAGATTGGAGAAAATGCCTGCCGCCACGCCGGCCGTCATTGCATTGCCAAGCGCGCCGGGCTGATCACAGGCGACGGTATGCACGGGCGTGCCGAAGACGTCGGCGCGAATCTGCATGTAGGTATCGCAGCGTGCGCCGCCGCCGACGGCGGTGACGGATTCGATGTGCTGCCCGTAGGCGCGAAGCAGCGTGTACATTTCATACGTCGCGCCTTCCATGAACGCGCGGTAGATCTGTTCATTTGTGGTCGACAGCGTCAGATTCAGGATGCCTGCGCGGTCGCACATGCGCGGGGAATATCCGGCAAAGCGCGGCAGGACGATAAGATCAGTCGGTTCCTTTGCCATCTGTTTTTCATATTCGGCGTAGAAGTCAAGCCCGTCGCGCTTCCAGCGTTCTTTTTCAGCGCGTCCGAAGTGCTCGCGGAACCATTTGAGCAGCACGCCGCCTGCCATGTTGGCGATCAGTCCGCCGTAGGCGCCGGGCGCATAGTAGGGCAAAAACAGGAAGTCGCCGTCGTAGCGGTGCGGATCGATGGTGTCGGTAATCAGGCAGGCGCAGTCGACGGTGCCGATGGCGTTCATCATCTGGCCTTTGCGCGTCACGCCGCAGCCAAGCGAGCTTGGAATGTGATCCAGCCCGCCGATGACAAGCTTTGCGCCGGGTTTTGTGCCGAGCTTCTGCGCGGCGTCGGCGCAAAGTTCTCCCACACATGTGCCGGGCGCCACAAGGCGGGGCAGAATCGCAGGATCAAGACCGGCCCATTGCCAAAGATCGCCGCGCCAGCACATATCGCGCACGTCCATGCCGCCGGTCGTGGCGGCAACGGAGTAATCCGTGCAGTGCGCGCCGCCGAGCCGGTAGAGGATAAAGTCGGCGATAAACAGCGCTTTTTTCGCCCGATTCAGCGCCTCGGGGTTTTCGCGCGCCAGCACGCGCAGCTTCACCAGCGTGTGGTTGATTCGCGGCCGCGTGCCCATCTGCGCGCGGAAGGCGTAGCGTTCCTGCATGTCCGAAAGAATGGCAAGATCCTCCGCGCCGCGCGTATCCAGATACATGGCCGTGTTGCAAAGCACGCGGTCGTGCGCATCCAACAGGACAATCGACTCGCCGAAGGAAGATACGCCGATGCCGCGCACCGGCGCCGCGCAGCCGGCGATCGCCTCACGCAAAACCTGGAACGCGGCGTTTTCCATCGCATTTGGATCGTATTCATACGCGCCGGGCGCAGGCTGCAGCATGTCGTATTCACAATAAGACGAACACAAAATACGGCCGTCGTCATCGAATGCGACGGCTTTGACGCCGGTACCGCCGACGTCCAGACCGATCAATGCCATATGCTTTTTTGCTTCCTCCCGTATGGATTTAACCGTATTGTAACACGCCCGCCCGGCGCGGTAAAGTAAGTATATTTATGCAGCGCGGGAAATAAGTTCCGCGCAGAATCTGCGCGGGAAATGGGGTACGCGGGCGAATATACAGCATATTGCATGGCGTGTATGGCGCGTTTCGACAGCGGACGGGAAAAACAAAAAGGGCAGGAAAAAACACAAAAAAGGGGAGACGCGCGGCGGCAAATGGTGCCGGGTGCGTCTCCCGCATGTCTTAAAAAGAAGCGGTTTGCGCGCGCCGCTTTAGCGGACGCTGCGAAGGAATTCGTAGATTTTGCAGTATTTTTCGTACTGCGACATATAATAGGCGTGCGTGTCGGCGTTGGGTTCAAAGACGCGGCGGATGGAGACGATGGAGTCGATTGCCTCGTCCGCGTCACGGAAGACGCCTGCAGCGATACCGGCCATCATGGCGTCGCCGAGCGCGCCGGGCTGGTCGCAGGAGACGGTGCGCACGGGCACGTTGAACACGTCGGCGCGAATCTGCATATAGGTGTCGCAGCGCGCGCCGCCGCCGACGGCGGTGAGGCTTTCCACGCGCCCGCCGCAGGACAGATAGTCCTTCAAATGGCTGTACATTTCAAAGGATTCGCCCTCCATAAAGGCGCGGTAAATCTCCTCATTCGACGTCGAAAGCGTCAGATTCAGGATACCGGCGCGGTCGGCAAACGTGTCGCCGTATGCGCCGAAGCGGGGCAGGACGATAAGATCGGTCGGCGTCTTTGCCATCTGTTTTTCGTATTCGGCGTAGAAATCGCGGCCGGCCTGGGACCAATGCTCCTTTTCGTACCTGCCAAGGTGTTCGCGGAACCACTTCAAAAGCACGCCGCCGGTTAAATTGGACGTCATGACGGCGTAATTCTGCTGGAAATAGTGGGGCTTGTAGATGTAATCGTATCCGTTTGCACGGCGGCAGACGGCGGGGTCGTCGCAGAGGATGGTAAAGCCGTCGACGGTGCCGATGGCGTTCATCATCTGACCTGCGCGGTAAACGCCGGCGCCGACGGAGCTTGCAATATGGTCGTGCCCGCCGCTGACAAGCGGAATGCCTGCGTCAAGCCCCAGATCCGCCGCCGCTTCTTTGGAAAGCTCGCCGAGCTTTTCGCCGGTGGGGCGCGGTTCGGGCAGCGCATCGGGGTCAAGGCCCGCCCATGCAAACAGGTCGCGCCGCCATTTTTTCTCGTTGATGTCGAAGGCGAGCGTCGAGGTGGCAAGCGAATAGTCGCAGTAATGTCCGGCGCCCAGGCGCGAAAGGATGAAATCCGCGATAAAGTGGATTTTTACCGTCTTTTCCAGCACGCCCGGCCAGATGCGCTTCATCAGCATGATTCGGAAGATGGAGTGGATGTGCCGCGGCGAAGCGCCGGAATAGGCGCGCACTTCTTCAAGCGGCACCTTTTCAAACAGCATCTGCGGCATGTCCTTGCCGCGGGAATCCAGATACATGATGCTGTTGCACAAAATATTGTCATCTTTATCGAAACACACGAACGATTCGGCAAAAGACGACACGCCGATGCCGTCGACGTGTTCCGGACAGTCCGCCGCCGTCTTGCGCAGCACCTGACGGGTTGCCTCATAGATTTTGGAGGGGACCGCCTCAAAGTGACCGGGCGCGTCGGAATACATGTCGTATTCCTGATAAGTGGAAGCCAAAATGTCGCCGGTTGCCGAAAACGCGACCGCCTTGACGCCCGTGCCGCCGACGTCTACGCCGATCAATGCCATAAAAAATTACCTCCGTAATGCGATGCAGGATGAATGCAGTATAGCATAAATTCGTCCGATCGTGTAGAATCAAAGCGGGCGCACTGTGCAAAAAAGGAGAATTTTGACCGTGGAAGCAATTTTATGGATGCAGAATTTTGCCAATCCCGTTTTGGACGTGCTGGCGCAGGCGATCACGATTCTCGGGGAGGATCCTGTCGCCGTTTCGGTCTGCGCGGTGTTTTTGTGGTGCGTGGATCAGCGCTATGGATACCGGCTGGGCTTTGTGCTGGTGGCGGGCGCGGCATTGAACTGCGTATTGAAAAACATCTTTCGCATCCCGCGTCCCTGGCAGCGGGATTTCCCGGGCTATGAACCGCCGCTTCGCCAGTCGACGGCGACGGGGTATTCCTTTCCAAGCGGCCATGCGCAAAACGCGGCGATGCTGGGCGGGATGCTTTGTAAAAAGACGCGTGCGGCCGCACTGCGCGCGGTATGGATTTTTCTGGTGCTGCTGGTGGGATTGTCGCGCATCTACTGTCGCGTGCACACCTGGCAGGACGTGCTGGGCGGCTTTGTCGCCGGCGGCGCGGCAGTATTCCTGCTGGACGCCGCCGCCGTGTATCTGATGCGCAAAAAGCCGTGCGCGATGCTGTGGATGCTCGTGCCGGCGCTGGCGCTGCTGCTGATCCCGGATCACGATCTTTATAAAACGTGCGGTCTGCTTGCAGCCGTGAGCGTGGGGTATACGCTGGAGCGGCGCTTCCTGCACTATGACGTGCGCGCGCCGCTTGGCGTGCAGGTGTGCAAGGTTGCGCTGGGTCTTTTTTTGACGGCGCTGCTGCGCGCGGGATTGAAACCGCTGCTTGGCGCGTCGCTTGCCGCGGATGCGCTGCGTTATTTCTGCGTCGGGCTGTTTGTCAGCTTCGGCGCGCCGTACCTGTTTGCAAAACTGTGGGGTAAGCGCGCATGATCCGCGGCTTTGCACCGATTTATGACGCGCGGGCGCGCGTGCTGATTCTGGGGACGATGCCCAGCGTCGCGTCGCTTGGCGCGCAGGAATACTACGCCCATGCGCGCAATGCATTCTGGCCGATTATGGCGTCGCTTTGCGGGGCAGATGCGCACGCCTGCTATGCGGACCGCTGCGCGATGCTGCAAAAAAAGGGCATTGCGCTTTGGGACGTGCTTGCAGGCTGCCGGCGGGAGGGGAGCCTTGATTCGGCCATCCGCGATGCGCAGCCGAACGACTTTGCATGGCTTTGGCCGCGGACGAATATTACGGCCGTCTTTTGCAACGGCAAGACGGCGCAGCGGCTTCTTGCGCGCTATGTGACGCTGCCGCCGCATGTGCGCTTTTGCGGCGCGCTGCCGTCGACCAGTCCGGCTTATACGCTGCCGTTTGACCGGAAGCTGGAAGCGTGGCGGGCGATTTTGTCCTATCTGGAACCATAAGGGAGGGAGCGTAACTTTGGCGCTTGGCAATACAAAGGGATTAAAGCAGGCGTTTTTGCAGCGGCTGGACGCGCTGCGGGAAGTGGAAATCGCGCGCGGGGAGTTTGCCACCGTGGAACTGCTTGCAGCCATGGCGGCGCTGACGCAGGAATGCGGACGGGAAATTGCGGTCTATATTGCCCGCGACGGCGAGATATTGGACGTATTCATCGGCACCGGCGAGGAGGTGCTGCTGCCGCAGGTGCGTCTGCGCCGCAGCGCGCAGGGGCTTTGCGGCGTGCGCTGCATTCATACACATCCGCAGGGCAGCAGCCGTTTGTCGGAAAAAGACGAAAATACGCTGCGCGAATTGCAGCTTGACGCCATGAGCGCGGTCAGCGTGCGGGACGGGCAGCCCGCCTCGATTACGATCGGGCTTTTGGAGACGCCCGAGACGGTGCGCTTTCTGGGCCCCATTCTCATCCCGCGGATTGAAAAATCCATGTGGATGCAGGAGGTTTTGCAGGCGGACGCGCAGATTCGCGCCTGCAGCAGGGACGCCGATACGCAGCCGGCGCGTCAGCAGGCGCTGCTTGTGGGGCTGGAACTGCCGCAGGACGACGCGGCGGAAGATTCCCTTGCGGAACTGGAACGCCTTGTGGATACGGCGGGCGCCGAGACGGTCGGCAGGATGCTGCAAAAGCGCAAGGCGCCCGACGGCGCGTATTATATCGGAAGCGGGAAACTGGAGCAGCTGCGCGAAGCGTGCCGGCAGACGCGCGCCGATTTGATCGTGTTCAACGACGAGCTGACGGCAATCCAGCTGCGCAACCTGGAGGACGCGCTTGGTATGCGCATTGTCGACCGCACGACGCTGATACTGGATATCTTTGCCCAGCGCGCCTCCAGCCGCGAGGGGAAATTGCAGGTTGAGCTTGCGCAGCAGGCATACCGCCTGCCGCGTCTGACGGGCATGGGCGTCATGCTGTCGCGGCTGGGCGGCGGCATCGGCACGCGCGGCCCGGGCGAAAAAAAGCTCGAGGTCAATCGCCGCCATATCCGCCGCCGCATTGCGGAACTGGAGCGGGAGCTTGACGCAATCCGCAAACAGCGTGCGGTACGCCGCCTGCGGCGGCAGAAAAACGAGGTTCCCGTCGTGGCGCTTGTGGGGTACACCAACGCGGGCAAGTCGACGCTGCTGAACCAGTTAAGCGGCAGCGACGTGCTTGCAGAGGATAAACTGTTTGCCACGCTGGACGCCGTATCGCGGCGCGTGCAGCTGCCGGACGGGACGCCGTGCCTGTTTGTCGACACGGTCGGCTTTATTGAAAAACTGCCGCACGATCTGGTGCGCGCCTTCCGCGCGACGCTGGAAGAAGCGGCGCACGCCGACGTGCTGGTGCACGTCATCGACGCCTCGAACGACGCCTGGCCGCGCCAGCGCGACGTGGTACTGTCCGTGCTGGAGGATATCGGCGCGGCGGATAAGCCGATTGTGCAGGCGTTCAATCAGGCCGACCGCCTGCAAAGCGGCCAGATCGAACTGCTGGATGCCGACGGCGTCGTCATCAGCGCCAAAGAGGCAAGCGGCATGGAGGAACTTCTGCGCGCCGTGCAGGCGCGCCTGGGCATGCAGAGCGTCTGCTGCCGCCTGTGCATTCCCTATGATAAGGGCGCGCTTGTCTCGCGCCTGCACGACGCCGCGCGGCAGGTCGAGGTTTCCTATGAGGCCGACGGCGTGCATATGACGCTGACGCTGGACGCGCAGGACTGGGCGCGTCTGCGTGCGGAAGCCGCTCCGTTCTGCACGGCGGAAGAAGAAGCATAATACAGAAAGACGGCATAAAGGAACTGCCGCCTGTGTATTCCCTCTTGATAAGGGCGCGCTTGTCTTGCGCCTGCACGACGCGGCGCGGCAGGTCGAGGTTTCCTATGCGGCCGACGGCGTGCATATGACGCTGACGCTGGACGCGCAGGACTGGGCGCGTCTGCGTGCGGAAGCCGCCCCGTTCTGTACGGCGGAGGAGGAAGCAAAATACAGAAAGACGGCATAGAAGGAAGAAACAAAAAAAGACGCGGGATCAAAACGCGTGATCCTGCGTCTTTTTTATGGTATTTTTCAGTGTCCGTGCGTATCCTGCCGCCCGCCGGGGAACCGGATGATCTTGCCGCGCTGCGTGTCAAACGGCGGCGCGTCCCAGCCTTTGCTTTTGCCCTTGTCCCTGCGGCGGCGCGTATTCTGCCGGGGCGGCGTGTAAAAGCGCGATTTTTTCTTCTTCGGGAAGATGACGGGGAGCGTGACGAACGCTGCAAGAAGCAAAAAGGCCGTCACGACGCCCAAAACGGCGACATTGCGCACGAAAAGGTAGCAGATTGCGGCGGCGGCCAGCGCCGCGGCAAGCAGGATGATCGACAGCGTGCGCCGGGAAAGGGGTGCGCGCCTGTTTTTTTTCTGAGACGAAAATGGATTTTTCTGCATCACTTACAGCGGCGTCATGACCGCTTTCCTCTTTTCATAGTGGGTCAGATAGGAAAAGCCGCAGGCGCGGATACGCGCAAGCGCGTCTTCAAAGTGGAAGCCGACGGCCTGGGGCGCGTGCGCGTCCGAACCGATTGTCAAAAGCTCGCCGCCCAGCTGGCGATACCGGCGCAGGATGCTCTGCTCCGGCAGCGTATCGCCGCAGGTGCGAAAGCCGGATGTATTGGCCTCCAGCGCGCGGCCGGACTCGATCAGCGCGCGCAAAATTGCGTCGATCTGATCCTGAAACGGCGCATAGTGCAGCGCCGGGTCGGGATATTCGGCGCGCTTGGCGACAAAGCCGATGTGTCCCAGGACGTCGAAGTCGCGGCACAGTCTGATGCTGTCGTAGACCTTTTCAAGGTATCGGGCATATACGCCGTGCTGCTGGCCTTTCGGATAGCGCTGCGCACAGTACAGCGTCATGCCGTCCAGCGAGTGCACCGAACAGATGATCTGATCCGGGCACAGCGCCTGGACAAAAGACTGGCACTGCACTTCGTAGCCGTACTCAAAGCCAAGCTCGACGCCGCGCAGAACGGGAAAATCCGAAAATTCGGCGCAGACCTGCCGGTGCATGGCGCGGTAGGCGTCAGCATCGGCGTGTTTGACGTTCGGATTGGGAAAGCCGAAGTCGACGTGCTCGGTAAAGGTGATCCCGGCAAGGCCGCGCGCCTTTGCAGCGGCGGCCATTTCGGCCATCGGCGCATCGCAATCCGAGGAAATGTTTGAATGGGCGTGGCAGTCAAAGACGCCGCCAAGGCAATGGACTTGTGGCATGGCGGTTATTTTTCTTTTGCGGCGCGCTCGACCATGACGGCGGTGATGTCCGAGATGGTCGAAACCATGTTTTCCACAACGTAATCGGATTTATACAGATGGACAAATCCGTTCTGCGTATAGGCAATGTCCGTTTCATTGCGCCGCTTGATCGGGAAGACAACGGGCTGACCGCCTGCATCCATGAGCGTAACGACAACACGCGACATATACACGGGATTTGTGCGGTCGGCACCGGTAAAAGCGGACGCCCAGCCGCTGGCGGAGGGCACATCGCTCAGATGATCCGTAGCAAGGACGTCCAGATGCCAGTAGTAGCCGATCGCCTGCATTTGCGCCTGATGTTCGGCGATGGCCCGATCGAGGCTTTGCGCAATGGCGCGTTCATGGGCATGCAGGATTTCGGCGTCCGCGTCTTCCAGTTCAATGCGGTCACGATACTTGCGGTCGCCGGTAAAGATGCCGATCGCAAGCGGGATGACGCAGAGCATGAAGAAGTACAGTACCACGTCCAAAAATACGCGCAGACCGGCTTCGTCGAGGAATCCGAAAATGGTCGCAAGCAGAAGGAAGCCGGCGGCTGCATAGGCAAAGATATACCAGAATACGGCGACAAAGTTTACGCCGCCATTGACGCGGATATTGGTATAGGCGCGAATCAGTTCGTTTTTATGCAGCACCTTTTTTTCCACAAGACTGCGCAGCGGGAACAGCAGACGGTAGATTTTTTCATCCAGACGGATATGCCAGTTGGCATTGCGGACGCTGGGCAAAAAGGTACAAATCAGGCAGATGGATAAAAACTCAATCCAGGTGCGGACAATCGGGGAAAGCATACAAAGCCTCCTAAACAACAGTGGTATACCTTAATTATAATCGAAGGCAGGCATGCAGTCCAGTTTAAAGTGTATGAACGTTGCGGTCAAAGAAGCGGAAGGAAAATGCGGATGCATGTAGAATAACACAAGAGGAATGAAAAAAAGCAGTAATTGTCGTACGGGAACAAAGGGGGGAATGCCATGCTTTCGGAGGAACAAATTGCGCGAATCAATGCGCTTGCGCGCAAAGCACGCACGCAGGGTTTGACACAGGCGGAAAAGGACGAGCAGGTTCTGCTTCGGGCGGCGTATCTGGCCGCATTCCGCGCGCAGTTTCGCGATATGCTGGAGCATATCACCGTAGTCGATGCCAAGACGCAGGAAGACACGACGGATTGCTGAACCCAAAAAAAGAAGATGGACCATGCGAAAAAAGGGCATGCGGTGCTGCGGCGGACCGGATGCCCTTTGACCGTTTTGGAATACGAACTTTGAAAAAGGCAGAAAATGCACGTCAGATCGAATGCGGATGCGGCACAGTCGCCGCGCTGCGCATGTAAAAACCGGATTGCAGCGTAATTTGCGCGGAAACCGGCGCATACGGGGAAAAATTCCGGATGCGCAGGGGCCGCGTTTATGCTATAATAAATGCGTTTGCGTCACAAGGCGCGAAAAGTGAGGAGGAATTGTTTTGGAAACCGGCCCGATATGGAGTCAGCTTCTCTTACAGGTTGTTTTGATTGCGCTGAACGCTTTTTTTGCTTCAGCCGAAATTGCGATTTTGTCCATCAACGAAAACAAAATTCGATTTCTTGCCGACGAAGGCGATAAGAAGGCGCAGCAGCTTTTGACGATGCGCGATAAGCCGGAAGGCTTTCTGTCCACGATTCAGATCGGCATTACGCTTGCCGGCTTTCTTGCCAGTGCGTTTGCCGCCAGCAGTTTTGCAGAACCGCTGGTGGTGTGGCTGACGCAGGATGTCGGCGTGGATTTTGTGTCCGCGGCGACGCTCAATACGATATGCGTCGTGCTCATTACGCTGATTCTGTCGTTTTTCACGCTGGTCTTTGGCGAGCTTGTGCCAAAACGCGTCGCGATGAAGAAATCCGATCGCGTGGCGCGCGGCGCGGTGGGCGTGATCATGGGCATTGCCAAGGTCACAAAGCCCATTGTCTGGCTGCTTTCGGCCTCGACAAACGGCGTTTTGCGCTTAATTGGCGTCAACCCGCAGGAGGATGAAGAGTCGGTCACGGAGGAAGAAATCCGCATGATGGTCGACATCGGCGAGGAAGAGGGGGCGATTGCCTCCAACGAACGCGAGATGATTGAAAACATCTTCGAGTTCAACAATATGTCGGCCGAGGACGTCATGACGCATCGCAC
>JAHZHV010000180.1 GCA_019420085.1 Christensenella sp. | reverse complement strand
GCGGCGCATCCAGCACACCGGCCGCCATATTCGTAATCACCGAAAGTCCCAGAAGCGGCATGCCGCAATGCGCTGCCGTCAGCGCCTCCGTCACCGTCGACATGCCGACCGCGTCCCCGCCCAGGATGCGGATGGCGCGAATCTCGGCGGGCGTCTCAAACTGCGGCCCCGGCATGAAAAAGTAGACCCCCTCATGCACGCGCAATTCGCTTTCTTCGGCGCATGCGCGCGCAAGCGCGCGCAGCGCGGGCGTATACATGCGCGTCACGTCGAAAAAGCGCGGCCCGAACTGCTCGATATTCTTTCCCCGAAGCGGGCTTGCGCCGGAAAGCTTGATGTGGTCGCGCAGAATCATCACGTCGCCGGGCCGGTACGCCGTATTGACCGCGCCGGCGGCGTTGGTGATAATCGTGGCCTGCACGCCCAGAAGATGGAACAGCCGCACGGGGATGACGAGCTGTTCAAAGTCATACCCCTCATAGGAATGAAAACGTCCCGACATGCAGATGACGCGCTTTTGGCCGACGCGCCCACAGATCAGCTTTCCCGCATGCGAGGCAACGGTGGAAACAAGAAAATTCGGGATATCGGCATAGTCGATCACAACCGGATCCTCGATCGTGTCGGCAAACGGCCCAAGCGCCGAGCCGAGAATGACGGCGACCTGCGGCGCGGCGTCAATGCGTTCCCGCACATACGCCGCGCTTTTTTCAAAATACGCATAATCGTAGCCCTGCTGCATCTTTTTTGCGCCTCCGCTTTGCTTTTTCTTCAATTTTATCATGCGGCACAAATGCGCGTCAACGCGCCTTTACATGCGGATGGATTTATGCTAAGGTACGCACTGTATCACATCATTATGGAAAGTGAAGCGATTTTTATGGAGTACCGCGAACCCTACGGCATGCAGGCGCAAATTCACCTGCACGATGTGGATTTAAACCGCTGTGTAAGCCCCGGCGCGATGATGCGCCTGTTTCACGCCTGCGCCGACAATCAGATGCGCGACGAAGGACTGAGCGTCGACGCCGTGCGCGATAACGGCATTGCCATGATCTTAAGCCGCCTGACGCTGCGCTTTTACGCGCCCGTGCTGCAAAACGACACGCTGCTTGTACAAAGCTGGCCGTGCGTCTCGCGCGGGTTTTCCATGGACCGCTGCTACCGCGCCGTGCGTGACGGACAGGCCGTCTGCGAGGGTGAAAGCGCCTGGGCGCTGGTCGATCTTGCCACGCGCCGGCTGTGCAAAAGCGACCGCGTAGACTTTTCCGGCTTTACATTCGGCCCCAGGCTCGGCCTCCGTCTCGAGGCGGATGCAGGCGATGCGGCCTTTTGCGATGCCGGCACGCAGAAAGTGCGCTACAGCCAGGCGGATTTGAACCGGCACATGAACAACACGCGCTATCTGGACATGCTCTGCGACTTCGTGCCGCAGGTGGAAACGCGCCGGATTCTGGGCCTGCGGATCCACTATCGCGGCGAAGCGCCGCTTGGCAGCCGGATTCAGCTTTCCCGCGCACAGCGCGGCGACGCGTTCTTTTTCCGCACGACCTGCGAAGGCGCGCCGAACATCGAAGCCGCGCTCGTATTTGCGCCGCAGGAGGCATAACCGTCTGGCTTTATCCCCTCCCGCGCGCATGCAAAACGTCGTGTCCCGCGCCGCTTTCCCGCCTGTGCTTTTGCCGTGTACGCACACCCCTTCGGTGCAAAACCAATGCGGCAAGCACATTTTTTCACCGGCAACCTGTGCGGGCGCATCTTTTTGATGCGAAAAAACGACGCAGTGTATTCCCGCCTTCCTTTTCTCTTTTATCGCATGCGCGCCGTTTCAAATGGGGACGTGCCCTTTTCCGGCACGATTGACCCGACTTCGAACGCCGCAGCAGCCGTCTGCAAAAAAACAAAAGCCGCGCCGCGCGATGGAAAAACACCGCACGGCCCGGCTTTTTTTAATTGAAAATCCTTCCCGTTTCAGCCGTCATGCCTTCGATGCAGCAGCCAGCCGTCGGAGACGTTCAGTTTGCGGAAGATCGAAAGCAGCACCGTCACGGCGGTGATTACCATAATCGTCTCGGCAAGGGGCTGCGCATAGACAAGCCCGTAGAGCGGGAACGCGCGGTTGAGCAGATACAGCGCCGGAATCTCCAGCACGATCTTGCGCAGCACGGCGAAAAACAGCGCCTCGCGCCCCTTGCCAAGCGCCTGAAAGACGCCGACGGCCAGGAAATCCACGCAAAGGAACGGCAGACCCAGACAGAAGCCGCGCAAAAAACGCGTGCCGTTTGCCACGACATCCGCATTGTTCATGAACATGCGCACAAGATTGCCGGCAAACACGTAATACGACGCGGCAATGATCAGCATGAAACACAATGCAAAGCGCAGCGCGAAGGTAAATACATCCTTCATGCGGCGGTAGTTGCCGCTTGCATAGTTGTAGCTGACAAGCGGCATGATCCCCTGCGAAAGCCCCAGGGCAATGTAAAAGGGAACCGTATTGATCTTCTGAGCGATCCCCATCGCCGCCACGGCATCCGCGCCATAAGAAGATGCAAAATTGTTCAGCACCGTCATGCCGGTGACGTTGAGCAGGTTCTGAATACTGGCCGGCACGCCGACGGCGCATACACCCAGCGCAATCGCCTTTTGCAGGCTGGGCCGGCGGGGATTGAGACTGACGCAGGTACTGCGCCGGCGCGCGTACAGCAGCACAAAGAAGTAGCAGCACGCCACGCAGTTGGACAGGAACGTGGCAAGCGCCGCGCCCTCTGCGCCCATGTTAAATCCCCATGGCAAAATGAAGATCGGGTCCAAAATAATGTTGAGCAGACAGCCGCTCATCGTGCCGATGCTGGCATGCAGTGCCGCGCCCTCTGCGCGCACCATGTACGCCATGACGACGTTGAGGATCGCAGGAATCGCGCCGAAGGAAACCGTCCAGCGCAGATACGAAGCAGTCGCCTGCATGGTCTGTTCGTCCGCGCCCAAAAGATGCAAAAGCGGCGTGCGAAAGACCGTGCATAAAAGTGCAAACAGTGCGCCGCAGGCAAGCGCGGCGTAAAAGCCGAATGCGGCGCTGTTTTTCGCCGTCTGCTCGTCGCGCCGTCCCAATGCACGGCTGATCATGCTGGATGAACCGACGCCAAACAGATTGTTCACCGCATTAAAGGCAAGCAGCACCGGTGCAGCAAGCGTCACGGCGGCGTTTTGCACGGGGTTGTTCATCAATCCGACAAAAAAGGTATCGGCAAGGTTATAAAGTACCATGACCAGCGAACTTAAGATCGTCGGCACGGCAAGCTGCGCCACGGCGCGCGGCACGCTGAGCGTCTCAAAAACGCGCGTCTTTTCCTCCTGTTGCATGCGTTCACGCTCCCTCCTTATGATTGATTTTCCACACGCAATGCTTCACACGCGCTTTTCGTAGCATACGCGCACCGGATCGCCCGCAAGATGGGCATAGGTCACCTGTCCGCGGCAGTCATAGCCCGCATGTGCAAGGAAGCCGCGCATGCGCGTGTTTCCCCTGTGCGTATCAAGCCGCACAAAATGCCGGCCATGCGCGCGGCAAAATTCCGCCGCATACGCAAGAATCGCCGCGCCAAGCCCCGTACCGGCGGCCTCGTCCGAAACCGCCACACGATGCACCACAATGCTGTCGCGCCAGTGGCCGCGCCAATCGCCGCCGCAGATTGCGTCGTATGCGGCTTCCCTTTCCAAAAGCAGCGCGGCGTATCCCTGCACGCATCCGCCGCGCACAAAGACATATCCTGCGCCGCGTGCAATATCACGCAGCAAATCATCCCTGTTCGGACGGCCGTCCTGCCATTGATCGATTCCAAGCGCGCCAATACGCCGCCGCGCCTGTGCAAACAGCGTCTCCAGCGCGGGCAAATCCTGTGCCGCCGCCGCGCGCACGACAGTATCCTGTGTTTTTGCGTTCTGTGTCTTGTGCATTGCGTCTTACTTTCTTCGTACAAACAAAAGAGCCGCCAGGCGGCTCTTTTGTATCATTGCAAATTACAGATTTCTTACTTGCCGACAGTCTCGTCGATCGCACGGTTGATCGTGGCGATCTCCTCGTCGGAAAGCATCCAATCAAATGCAGCGCAGTTCTCCACAGCCTCACGCGCATTGCGCACGCCCATCAGGCAGATATCCGCAAGCGGGTTCTGCGTGGACCAGTTGACGGCAACCTGCGCCACGGGGCAGTGATGCGCCTCGGCGATCTTGTCAAGCGTCTTCAAAAGCTCCATCACGCGGGAGAACTTGGGCTCCTTGAAGTAGTCGTAGAACGTCACGCGAAGGTCGTTCTCATCAAAGTGCGGCAGCTCACGGATCGCACCGGTCAGGATACCGGAACCAAGAGAACCGTAAGTCATGTTGCCGATGCCATGCTCATGACCCCAGCGCATCAGGTCTTCCATGGAGCGGTTAACCATGGAGAACGGGGGCTGCTGCGCGTCGACCTTGCCAAACTGCTCGATCTCCTCGATCTGCTCGATGGAATAGTTGGACACGCCGATGTAGCGGATCTTGCCGGCCTTCTTCAGATCCTGCAGTGCGCGCATCGTCTCCTCTGCGGGCGCTTTGGTATCGATATCCGGCCAGTGCACGATATAGATGTCAACATAGTCGGTGCCAAGCAGCTTCAGCGACTCGTCGATCTCACGCATGCAGTTGGCATACGAAGCGTTCTTGACGATCTCCGTGCCGGGGCCCTTCGGCCAGGTCAGACCGAACTTGGTGGAGATGAAAAGCTTGGAGCGGTCGTAGCCCTTGATGGCCTGTCCGACGACGTGCTCGGAATGGCCGCAGCCATAAACCGGCGCAGTGTCGATGAAGTTGACGCCGTTATCCAGCATGGCGCGGATCGCATCGATGGAATCGCGGTCATTGACGTCGTCGCCCCAGCGATCGCCGCCGATAGCCCAGGTACCCACGGCCATGGCCGAGACATTCATGTCGGTGTTGCCAAACTTCTTGTAACGCATGTGTCTTTCCTCCGTAAAAAAAATGTATTTAATTTACTGGAAACTTCTCCACGAACACTATAATCCAAATCCATCGCACATGCAAGTAACGCTTCGTGTTTTTTTTGTGTAAAACGGTATACTTTTTCCTGTTTGTTCGAACAGATACCCAAACAGACAAAAAAGGAACCCCCACCCCCAGGGAGGTTCCCCTTTTGTTTTTGTTTACAGCCCGCAGGCAATCATCACTTGCCGACGGTTTCGTCAATGGCGCGATTGATGACGGCCATTTCCTCATCCGACAGCGTCCATTCAAACGCAGCGCAGTTCTCGGCGGCCTCGCGCGGGTTGCGCACGCCCATCAGGCAGATATCCGCAAGCGGGTTCTGCGTGGACCAGTTGACGGCAACCTGCGCCACGGGGCAGTGATGCGCCTCGGCGATCTTGTCAAGCGTCTTCAAAAGCGCCATCACGCGGGAGAACTTGGGCTCCTTGAAGTAGTCATAGAACGTGACGCGAAGATCGTTTGCGTCGAACTTGGGAAGCGTGCGGATCGAGCCGGTCAGAATGCCGGAACCCAAAGAGCCGTAGGTCATGTTTGCAAGACCGTGCTCATGTCCCCAGCGCATGAGGTCTTCCATGGAGCGGTTGACCATCGAATACGGCGGCTGCTGGGCGTCGACCTTGCCGTAGCGCATGATATCCTCAATCTGCTCGACGGAATAGTTGGACACGCCGATGTAGCGGATCTTGCCGGCCTTTTTCAGCTCCTGCAGCGCGCGCATCGTCTCCTCCGCGGGCGTGTTGAGCTCCGTATCCGGCCAGTGCACGATGTACACGTCGATATAATCGGTATCCAGACGGCGCAAAGAGTCGTCGATCTCACGCATGCAGTTGGCATACGTTGCGTTGCGCTTATGCGGCGCGGAAGGCTCGTTGTCATCCCAGGTCAGACCGAATTTGGTGGAGATGAAAAGCTTGGAGCGGTCGTAGCCCTTGATGGCCTGTCCGACGACGCGCTCGGAATGACCGTGGCCGTAAACCGGCGCAGTATCGATAAAGTTGACGCCGCGATCGAGCATCGCGCGAATCGCATCGATGGAGTCTTTGTCATTGACGTCATCGCCCCAGCGATCGCCGCCGATGGCCCAAGTGCCCACGGCCATGGCCGAGACATTCATGTCGGTGTTGCCGAACTTTTTGTAACGCATGTTACCTTCCTCCAGTTACAAATTAAAAAACCCTGCAACAGAATACGCCAACTGCGCGTCTGTTGCAAGATTCTTCATACCATTTTAATGCCGCCCAATACCGTGCGCGGACGGGCGGTATCCGTCTTACAGCGTATTGCCGGCCTGCCAGGCGCGTTTTGCAAGCGGATGATCGTCCGTTATCTCGCCGTCGGCGCGCACATGCACAATCAAATCCTTCGTCCGCATCCCCCGCGCCTCAAAGTCCGCCAGGAAATGTCTGTAGGCATCCAGGTAGAAATTCCGGTCGCCGTAGCCCTGGGTAAAGATGCCGATAAGTTTTATGCCGGCATGAATACGGGGCTTATGCGCCGCATCGATCAGGCAATAGTGCCGGTTCATGTAAGTGATAGCCGGGCCGCAGACGTTGCCCGCATAGTTGGGCGCGGATACAATCAGCGCATCGGCGCCGTGCAGTTTCTCCCAGTAGGGTGCAAGATCGTCCCCAACCACGCAGTCAATATCCGCTTTTTTGCATGCGCCGCAGCCCTGACAGCCGCGCACGTTCATATCGTTTAAATAAAACACGTCCACCGTATGTCCGGCGCTTCTTGCCCCCTGCACGGCCTGCATGCTCAGCCGCGCGCCCGGCCCGTCGCGATGCGGACTTGCAATGACAGCTACTACGTTCATCGTTTGATCGCTTCCTTTTTCTGCAAATATCATTTGCGGCGGCTCTGCCGCCGTGTTTGTTCCAGTATAGCAGATTTATGCGCACCGCGTCGCCCGGCAGCACCTGAAACGATCATTTTGCATACATTTTTTGACAGCACCCGTAAAATACTATAAAATATTTGCGTTATGTTCCATTCGCCGGCGCATCCGGCGCAAACTGCAAATGCAAGGAGGGCTTCCATGGCAAAGCAACAACAGACCGGCCAGAATGCACAACTGGAACAGAAAAAGCAGGAAATCCTGTCCGCCATTTCGGAAAAACTGCGCCTGCATTTCGGGCGTACCATTGAAGAAGCCACGGAAAATCACCTTTATAAAGCCGTCGCGCTCGTGGCGCGTGACGAAATCGTCGGCAAGTGGGCTGCCACGCGCACGGCGCGCGTCAAGCAGCAGAAAAAGCGGGTCTATTATCTTTCGATCGAGTTTCTGATCGGACGGTCGCTGACGGCGAATCTGATCAACCTGTGCCAGGACGAGGCGTACCGTGCAGCGCTTGCACAGCTGAACATCACGCTGCCGGAGCTGGAAGAGGTCGAGCCGGAGGCCGCGCTGGGCAACGGCGGCCTGGGCCGTCTTGCCGCCTGCTTCATGGATTCTCTGGCGACGCTCGATCTGCCCGCGATGGGCTGCGGCATCCGCTATGAATACGGGCTGTTCAAGCAGTACATCGTCGGCGGCCAGCAGATGGAGCTGCCCGACAGCTGGCTGGACGACGGCAACATCTGGGAGGTGCCCGTACCGGACGACGCGATGGACATCGTCTTCGGCGGCCGCGTCGTGGAGGACTGGTCGCAGGGCCGCCTGCGCGTGCGTTACGAGGACGCCACGCACGTCATCGCCGTGCCGTACGACATTCCGATTCTGGGCTACGACACCGATACCGCGCTTTCCCTTCGCCTTTGGAGCGCCAAGTCGCCCAAGTCCATCGACATGGACGCCTTTGCAAGCGGCGACTACATGCGCGCCTCCGAGGAAAAGGAGCTGGCCGAGGTCATCTCCAAGGTCCTGTACCCTGCCGACGACCACCTGCAGGGCAAGACGCTGCGCTTAAAGCAGCACTATTTCTTTACCTCCGCGACGGTACAGTACATCATCAAGGACTACAAAAAGCGCTATCCGGGGCGTCCGCTGTCGCTGCTTGCGGATAAGGTCGTCATCCACATCAACGATACGCATCCGGCGCTTGCGATTCCCGAACTGATGCGCATCCTCATGGACGAGGAGGGCATGGGCTTTGAGGAGGCCTACCGCGTGACGCGGGACGTGTTCTGCTACACGAACCATACGATCATGGTCGAGGCGCTTGAAAAGTGGCCCTCACAGCTTTACCGCGAGCTTCTGCCGCGCATCTGGCAGATCACCGACGCAATCAACAACCGCTACTGCCAGGAGCTGGCCCAGCGCTTCCCGGGACAGATGCAGCGCATCAGCGACATGGCGATCATCGCCTACGACCAGGTGCGCATGGCCAATTTGTCCGTGGCAATGAGCCACTGCGTCAACGGCGTATCGCAGCTGCATGCACAGATCCTGCGCGACGACGTGTTCCACAATTTCGTGGAATTTGACGACAAATTCATCGGCATCACCAACGGCATCACGCCGCGGCGCTGGCTGATGAAGGCAAACCCGGGCTTAAGCGGTCTGCTGGACGAGACGATCGGCACGGCGTGGCGGCACGACTTAAACCGTCTGGAGGACCTTGCCCCCTACGCCGACGACGCGGCATTCCGCCAGCGCTTTGCCGCCGTAAAGCAGGAGAATAAGGAGCGTCTTGCCGCCTGGTGCCAGAAGCATATGAACGTCAGCGTCGACACGCACGCCATCTTCGACTGCCAGGCCAAGCGCCTGCACGAATACAAGCGCCAGCTTTTAAACCTGCTGCATATCATCGAGCTTTACAACCGCCTGTGCGACGATCCGAACGCGGATATCCCTGCGCGCGTATTCTTCTTTGCGGCAAAGGCGGCGGGCAGCTATTACATGGCAAAGCAGATCATCCGCCTCATCCACGCCGTGGGCGACATGATCCAGCGCAATCCGGTCACACGCGACAGGATCCGCATCGTATTCCTGCCCAACTACTGCGTCTCCCTTGCCGAAGTACTCATTCCCGCCGCGGATATCAGCGAACAGATCTCCACCGCCGGCAAAGAGGCCTCGGGCACCGGCAACATGAAGTTTATGTTAAACGGCGCGCTGACGCTGGGCACGCTTGACGGCGCGAACGTGGAAATGCTGGACGCCGTCGGCGCGGACAATATCTACATTTTTGGCAACACCGCCGAGCAGAACGATCAGCTGCGCGCCAACTACCGGCCCAGCGATATCTATGCAGGCAGCGCGGTCATCCGCCGGATCCTGGACACGATCACAAGCGACGAGCTGCCCGCGGATCGCCCGGGGCAGTTCCTGGACGTCTATCACAGCCTTGTGGATGTGGATACCTACCTGCTGCTTGCCGACTATGCAAGCTACAGTGAAACCAGCGACCGCATGGCGCACGATTACCACAATGCGGATCTTTGGTGGAAGAAGGCCGTGTGCAATACGGCGCACAGCGGCGTCTTCTCCAGCGACCGCACCATTACCGAATACAATGACAAAATCTGGCATCTGACGCCGTTTGAAAAACCGTTCTGATGCTGAATAAAACGGACGCCGTGTCTTTTCAGGGACGCGGCGTCTGTTTTCTTTGTGTAGAAGCATCACGTCTGTTTTCACAGATCCGCCTGCAAAATACGCAGATTCAAACACGATCTTTGTGAAAATACCTTTTAAAACAAATGTATTGGTGGTATAGTAGATATGTATGGCATCCGCCATCGTCAAGCGCACATTCACGTTCGCAGGAGGTCGCCTGCGGCGGTGATGTAAAAACTCTGTTTGGAGGAATACGAACATGCTTGTAAACGGTAATGACATTCTTCTCAAGGCTCGCGAAGGTCACTATGGCGTCGGCGCGTTCAACGTCAACGACTACGGTGCGGTCGAGGCAATTCTCGGCGCCGCAGAAGAGACCAAGACTCCTGTAATCATCCAGATCGGCGACTGGACCGACCCCAACGCCGCGGAAAGCAAGGCCAAGGATCCGTGGGACGCCAAAATTTTCATGAACTTCGTCCGCTATCGCGCCGACATCTCTCCCGTGCCCGTGTGCATCCATCTGGATCACTGCCGCACGTATGAGGGCTGCATCCGCTCCATCAAGCTGGGCGCTACCTCCGTCATGATCGACGCCTCCATGTGCTCCTTTGAGGAGAACATCGCCATCACCAAGAAGGTCATCGAGGCCGCACACGGCTGCGGCGTGACCGTCG
>JAHZHV010000018.1 GCA_019420085.1 Christensenella sp. | reverse complement strand
ACGCGGTGATGCTTATTCTGCGCCCATGCGCGAATATCATGTGTGCGCACGCACAGTTTTCCGCTTTGCTGTGCGCGTCCCAGAATGCTCTCGGACAGGACGCCGTCAAACATCTGCGGAAACAGCGTCAAAACGTCAATATGCACCCTCGTCCACCTCGAGCAAAGCGCTTTCGTCGATGCGCATGACGCCCGCTTCCACGTCTATATCCAAAAGTACATGCTTCAGCGCAGGAAGCATCCACTGACGGCCTTCCCGTTCAATGACATAGACGTCGTTTGCGCCCGTCTGAATGACGTCGCGCAGCGTGCCGATGCGCGTGCCCTGCCTGTCCATAACCGCACAGCCGATCAGGTCGACGATAAAGTACCGTCCCTTGGGCAATTTGGCCGCATGCGCGCGGTCGACGTACAAAATCACATCGCGCATCGTCTCTGCGATGTTGCGGTCCGTTACGCCGGCAAGCCGCGCATAGACAAAGCCGTTATGCGTGCGGACCGTATGAAACGCACGCCTGACATACGCGCCGTCCTCCAGAAGATAGACGCTGTCCAGTTCAAAGAAGCGTCCTTCGTCATCCGTCAGCGGCTTTAATTTCAATTCGCCCGCAATTCCCTGCGGTTTTAACACCTGCGCAACCGCAAGATACGGCGCAAGACGGGATTGACTGCCCATCATCAGAGAATCTCAACCAGCACGCGCTTGGACTCTCTGGCCGTTGCGGCCTTGATCACCGTGCGAATTGCCTTGGCAATGCGGCCCTGTTTTCCGATGACACGGCCCATATCCGCCTCTGCCACACGCAGTTCCAGCACGATGTTCTTTTCATTCTCCACGCGCGTTACGCTGACCTGATCCGGCGCTTCCACAAGGGACTGCGCCAGGTATTTCAAAAGGTCTTCCATTGCACTTTCCTCCCGTGCGCAGCGATGGAAACGACGCGTTACTCAGCCGCGTTCTTCTTCAGAAGGCCGCGAACGGTATCCGACGGCTGCGCGCCCTTCTTGATCCATGCCTCCGCCTTTTCCATGTCGATCTTCAGCTCAACCGGATCGGACACGGGATTGTAATAGCCGATCTCCTCGATGAAGCGGCCATCGCGCGGCGCGCGGGAATCCGCAACCACGATACGATAAACGGGAGCTTTCTTGGCGCCGATGCGCTTGAGACGAATGCGTACAGACATTGTAGTGTTTCCTCCAACTTTTTTCTTTGTTCTTTTTTATCCTGCAAACCGCGCTGCTCGCGCGGGGTTTGCCGCAACATACTATCGCGTGTGTTTCGCGATTACATAAACGGGAGCTTCATGCCCCGTTTGCCCATACGGCCGCTCATCGCGCCCATCTGGCGCATGAGCTTTCTTGTCTGCTCAAACTGTTTGAGCAGACGGTTGACCTGCACCACGTCAAGGCCGCAGCCCTGCGCGATCCTGCGCTTGCGCGACGCATTGATCAATTCCGGACGCGCGCGTTCCTGCGGCGTCATGGAAAGCAGAATTGCCTCCGTGCGCGCCAGCTGTTTTTCATCAATCTCCACGTCGTCCAGCTTACCCTGCATGCCGGGCAGCATCGCCAGCATTTCGCTCATGTTGCAAGATAATCCTCAAGCGTAAAACTGTTCTTTCGGATTTTCTCCACCAGTTCCCGCGCGTTCTTCTCATCATAGGCCTGCTGCGCTTTTTCAATCAGCGTCAGCACATCGCCCATGCCCAAAATGCGCGAGGCCATGCGGTCCGGATGAAAGACCTCCAGATCCTCCAGTTTCTCACCGATGCTGGCATAGAAAATCGGCTTGCCGGTTACCGCCCGGATGGACAGCGCCGCGCCGCCGCGTGCATCGCCGTCAAGCTTGGACAGCACCACGCCGTCAACGTTGAGCTTTTCGTCAAACGTCTTTGCAACATTAACCGCGTCCTGACCCGTCATGGCGTCGACAACCAGGATCGTCTGATCGACCGGCAGCGTGTCGTGAATCGCACAAAGCTCCTGCATCAGTTCTTCGTCAATATGCAGCCGCCCTGCCGTATCAACGATCAGCACGTCGCACCCTAAACGGATTGCCTCGTCTTTAGCTGCCTGTGCAATCTGCACCGGATTGATCGTCCCCTTTTCAAAAAACGGCGTCTGCGCGCGCTGTGCAACGATGCGCAGCTGTTCAATCGCCGCGGGGCGGTAGATGTCGCATGCGGCAAGCATCGGACGCTTGCCCTGCTTTTTGAGCATGAGCGCAAGCTTGCCCGCCAGCGTCGTCTTACCTGCGCCCTGCAGGCCGCACAGCATGATGACCGTCGGCGGCTTTGACGCAAATGTAATCTGGCGGGACGAATTGCCCATCAGCGCAATGAGTTCCTCATGAACGATTTTAACAACCTGCTGACCGGGCGTCAGGCTTTCCAGAACCTCGCTGCCGACCGCGCGCTCGGAGGCCTTGCGTATAAAGTCCCGCACGACGACAAAGTTGACGTCCGCCTCCAAAAGCGCCAGGCGAATTTCTCGCATCGCCGCCTTGACGTCGCTTTCGGACAATTTGCCCTTCCCGTTCAATTTTCGAATCACTGCCTGAAGTTTTTGATTCAATCCTTCAAAGGCCATGGATTTTCCTCCCAAAGCCGCCGTATTGCGGCAAAAGTTTTTTTCATGCAGCCCGCGCAGTCCGCCTGCGGCGCCTCCTCACAGCGGCGCATCAGCATCTCCTGCGCCAGCATCCGCCGCACGACGCACAGCTGCTGCTCACTGCGGTGCAGAATCTGTTCGCTGCGCTTGATGCTGTCATAAACCCCCTGCCGGGAAATGGAAACCTCCTGTGCGATTTCCGCAAGAGAGTAGTCCTCATCGATCCACATGGAAAGCACCCGTCTTCTGTTTTCATTCAATAGCGGGCCATATACCCCGTAAAGCAGCGCCAGACGCACTTTACGCGGCAGGGCGGCTAGATACGCATCCGCATGCGCCAATTCCGCCATAGATCCGGCCGTCTCGTTTTGACTGTGTTCCATGCAATCCGCTCCAAAGCGAAAGACTGTAAAGATGGAAATCTTTACAGTCTGATTATACAGAGTTTACTGCGCTTGTCAAGTATTTTTACTTGTCGGTCTTTTGTTTTTATTCTTCCATCAGGCAAAACGTCATCTGCACGGGATTATGATCCGACCATGCAAAGCCCGTGTCCAGCACCTGACACGTCCGCACGCGCACATTCTCCGAAACAAGGAAGCCGTCCACGGTCAACACAAACTGCCCCGCATGATACGGCGCGTCCGCATTGCGGCACGATGGCACGGGATTGTCCGCGCAAAGCGGCGCACAGAGCGTAAGTCCCTGCGTCTGCTCCAACAGCTGCATCGGAAACGGCTGCGCCCATGTCTGCGCCTGCGCATGCACGCCGAAATACGCGCTGCTGTCCTCCAGAAGGTCCTTGTTGAAATCGCCGCCGCAGACCACGTAATTGCCGGCCAGATATTCCGCCTGCATGTCCGCAAGCAGCATGGAAAGCTGCGCGTCGGCAATGCTGCCATCGGAGGTATACGCCGAAAGATGCACCGTGTACAGCACAAGCGCACGCCCGTTTTCCACCGGCACGCGCGATACGACATAGCAGCGGTCAAGGTCAAAGAACTTCATCAGCGACGACTCCACCGGCAGGCTGCGGCGCAGGCTTTGCGTCATGGCATAGCGGCTGCCCGTCAGCATCCCCGAGTATGATTTGCCGATCGGCTGAAAAACGGGATAAAACAGATAGGCGCTGTCGTAATTGACGGCAAAACTTGTCGAATAATCCGAAAGCGCATCCTGTAAAATCACAAGCTGGTCGACATGCCGGCTGCGCGCCGCATCCACGTCGACTTCCTGGATCATCAGAAAATCCGCGTCCTGTTCCGCAAGAAAACCGGCAATCGACGCCATGGTATCCTGTACCGACGCCTTTGATGCGGCGCGGCTGTGCGTTCCGCCGTCCATAAAGAAGCTGAAATCCGGCGTATAGGCCGCAAAGCCGATGTTATAGGAAATAAGATCATACGCCGTATCCGCCTGCACATATGCCGTCTGCGCATTTTCAATCGGCAAATCCGTCCGGTCGGCAATGCGTGCATAATCCAGCAAAAGATACGCAGCATACCCGCCGGCGATAACCAGAAGCGCTGCAAGCACAATCGCCGCAATGCGTCCAAACCGTTTCAACCGTCTTTTGACACGTTCGCTCCGCATGCAGTTCACCTACCTGTTTTTTGTC
>JAHZHV010000179.1:2058-9322 GCA_019420085.1 Christensenella sp. | reverse complement strand
AATATTTTAAACAACAAAGCAACTGCCCCTTTTTGGATCAGGGGCAGCGCTGCTCTTACTTAACCCGCGCGGTCGTCTCAGGTTCCTTGGACTGCTTATTATCCATACTCACGCCGAGAATATTGACATTGACCTCAACCACCTCAAGGCCAGTCATCATCTCAACCGCTTTTTTTACATTTTCCTGTACCTTACGCGCCACATCCGGAATGCAGGCGCCATACTGTGCGATCAAATCAAGGTCAATCGCCGCTTCGGAAGAACCCACCTCTACTTTAACGCCGCGCGTCAGATTTTTTCTGCCAAGCATTTCAGCGATGCCATCGGCAACGCCGCCGCTCATCGCCACAACACCGTCAATTTCGATCGCCGCAAGGCCGGCAATAACCGCCACCACATCGTCGGCAAAGGAAATTTGACCCTCGCCGTTTTCAGAATGAATGCTCGTAATATTGCTGTCAGCCACGGAGCAAGCCTCCCTCTTATTGAAAATATAGATACGAGGGTATTATATCAGACTTGTACGTGCTTCGCAATCTAATTTATCCGGCGGGGATGATCTTAACGTTCTGTGCGCTTTCGCCCGTTTCGCTTTGTACAATTTCCAAAATCTGCGCAACCTGTGCTTCATTCAGCTGTGCATCGGAAACTACAACGTTTACCGATTCATCCGACAGTGTGACAATGGCCTGTTCAAATCCCTTCGCACGCAAAAGCCCCTCCACGGTTACTTCTTTTTCCATACGGTCCGTCAGTTCGATTTTCTGCGTCTGCGCCTGGCTTAAAACATCCTGCTGTGTTGCACTGTTTTGAATGATGGAATCAAGATATGCCACCTGCTGTGCGCGTACGCTGTTGCGTTCACTGCGATAATCCGAGAAAAACGCGCCGACATCGCTTGCCGCCTGCTGGTCCTGTGCCGTTTGTGTCGATTCATCCTGCTGGGCGCTGGCCTGCTGCGCTGAATCCTGTTCTTCGGTGCTTTGCGCGGTACTTTGATCCTGCTGCGTTGTCTGTGCATCCGTATCGGTGATCGCTGTTTCCTGGGCCATATTCGTATACTTCAAACTCAGCGCACCCGTAACAACCAGCACACCAATCATTGCGCACATCATCAGCGTGCGCTTGTTAAAATACCCTTTGATCTTTCTCCAATCAATGCTTTTCATTTTGAACTGTTTCAAAAATGCTGCCCCCTTTTAATCTTGTTGCATGGCAAATACGTCTACCTGTTGCGCATCAATCTGAAGCGCCGTCACCGTTGCGCGCAGCAAATTCAGCTTTACGCCAATATCCTCCGCGCCCTGCGCGATTACCACCACTCCTTTCACCACGGGTGCAAGTTCCTTCAAGACCACTGCACCTGTTTCAGAGTTCGTGCCAAGCGCCGGCTGAGTTGACTGCCGGCTTGTCGTGCTGGATGAGCTTGCCTGTGCATCGCTGTCACTTTGCTCACTGGTATCTGTCTGCGTAATCTGCGCCGGCACAATCTCCGGACCAGACTCATAGGTAATCATGACTTCCACGCGTCCAACACCCTGCATCTGCGACAACACCTGTGCAAGACGTGCCTCAGTCTCGGAGGCTGAAGATCCATCGTCTTGATCCTGCTGTATTTGCTGGGATGGCTGAATCTGCTCAGGCTGATCTTGTTGTTGTCCCCCCAATGTGGATACGTACAATCCAATAATCAGCGCACCCAGCACGATTACTGCGGCAGTCTGCAAATACTTCCCCCGCAATATGCCATGCCCCGTCTGCATCTTTTGCATACCACTATCCTCCATAAAAGACGACCTGGCCGCGCTCGATACCATATATTCCGCAAAACGCGTCTGTTATGACATCCTCGCGTCGCGTACCATTAAGATTTTGTGCTGCCTCATGGAATAGATCCTGCTTTGGCAGATAAACGCAAATTGCGCGAACGGATCCATCCTGCTGACGCAACACCTGACAACTGGCCTGTGATCCGGCTGTGTGCGCAACGATCTGCTTGGCATATGCGTCGCTGACACCATACAACACCTCAGATTCCTGCTGCAGCTGTATCTGGCGGTCAGGCATCTGCCATAGATCCTGCTTAAACTGCAGGGCGCACTGCAGCAAAAATGCCGTTAAAAAGATGCCGGCAGCAAACTGTACCGCGCCTTTCAATTTCCCCGCAGGTATCATCGTCTGCGTCCAGGCACAAAGCACACCAAAGACACACAATGCATAAACTGTCTGCAACGTCATTCACCCCACAAATGCTGCATTTCCAGCCGCAATTGTCAATGTCACCGTCAGGAAAAACATCAGCAATACGGCAATCATGACGCAAAGCAATGTCTTAAATACCTCCGCCACCGTCTGCATCATGGCAAAGGATTCCCCTGCAGCAAGCGGCTGCATCACAGCTGCACACAGCCGCGCGCACAGCATCGAAGCACCAATACGCAAAACCGGCGCCAGACATAGCGCCGCAACCGCAAACACACCCGCCGTACCGACACCGTTTTTGATCATCATCAGGCTGCTTAAAATTGTATCCATGGAATCGGACACCGCACCACCGACAATCGGCATGGAATTGAGCGTATACTTCATCGTACGCACACCAAGCGCATCATAGGACACGGCATTCAGATTGCGCAGTGTCAGCACACCGATAAACACCGTCAGCATACACCCCAGCCCCCACTTAACGGCCTGTGCCAGAAAATCCGTCAAGGCACAAAATCTTCGGTTCATCCCCATCGCGTCCACGACGCAAAGTGCGCCCATGGCCAAAATCATGGGAAATACAACACGAATTACGACGTTCTGTACAACCGTGTTGATTACGACGGAAGCCGGCTGCATCGCGTTAACCGATGCCGAAGCGCCAATCCCCGAAAGCAGGACCAGCATCACGGGCATTACCGCCTCCATCCAGCGGCAAACGCTATACAGTGTATCAGCCGCTGCGGATACGCTTTGTGCCAGTCTTGCAAGCAGTGGTACGGCACAAAATGCAGCGCAGGCAAACCGTACTGTCAGATTCATTCCCTCATCACGCACACCACCCATGGTCTGCGCACAAAGCGCGCCAAGCAGTGACAATACACACAGCAAGGCAAAAAATGCTGTTGTCTCAGAAAAGACCTGACGCAAAGCTTGTTTTGCCATATCATACAATCCCATTGCAAGAGAATCACCTCCCTGCATCGCATCCGCAATCGCCGCCCGCAATCCGTTTGGAAAAAGCTGCTTTGTCTGCTGTGTATCAAGTTGTGCCAACGCATCTTCCATCTGCGATAAATCAAGTTCTTCCAGTTGCTGCCACATCGTTTCATCCTGCGTGGATTCCTGCTGCTGTGCATGCACCTGTGTGGGGATCATCAGGCAAATCAGCACAATCAAAAGAATCAGGCTTTTTTTCATGGTGCCTCCTCCAGAATCCTGGCGATAATCTGCAGCACATACCGCACAGCAGGCAAACATAATGTCAATATGCCAATACGCGCCGCCAGCGTAATTTTGTGTGCCAGCGCGCTTTGGTCGCAGTCTGTACAAAGATCTGCCGCAAACTGCGCAAGATAAGCAATTCCAACTACTTTGACCATGGCAAGCGCAAACGTCGAAGTCTCCTGCGCCGTATTGGATAATTCAAAAAAAACGGAAATAATCTGTTCGATCTGTGGAAGCAGACAAAGCAGCACCGCAGCTGCAACTGCTACCGTCAAAACCATAGCAAATTCCGGACGGTACATTCGAAGCAGCATGGCGGCAGCCGCCGCCGTAACAATTACACCGATTATCCGCACAACCATAGCGCATCAGTACATGTAAAAAACGTTTTTGACCGTGGAAAAAAGATCACTGATCATTCCCACAACCATGGAAAGTACAATCACAAGTCCTGCAAGTGTCGTCAGCATTGCAATTTCCTCCCGTCCAGCCTTGACCAGAACCTGATTGAGCACGGCCAATAAAATCCCAATCGCCGCTATTTTAAAAATCAAATCCACGTCCATGCAGTTTCCCTCACCATATCAAGATCGCCGCGGCGATGCCAGCCAGCAGACCAAGCTTTGCATACAGCGTTGCATATCGTGCTCTGTACCCCTGCGCCTGCGCAAGAAGGCGTTCCAATTCCGTCTGACAGGCATTGAGCCCCTCTTGCTGTGCTGCAAGAAAACCATGCATGGCGCCTCCAACTTGTGCAAGTACCGCAAGGTCTTCCGTCGTCATACCATATCGCCTGCTATGACATGCAATATGTTCATGCATTGCCATGTTCCATGCCTCTTCGGCACTTTCACCCGCTTCCAGATATTGCACATATCCATGCAGCATCCGCTGTATCGCAGGATCCATATCGGTCGCCTGTGTACACTGTTGAACCAGCGGACGTGCAAACATTACACTTTGCATGCGCACGCTGCGGCAGAAACGAAGCATGTTTTCCAGTATGACACAGCGATACGCATACCGATCCGCAATCCAGATCCCCGCAAGTGTGAACATGCCGACGCTCGTAGCCATGAGAAACGCTTTCATCCCGCACAACCCGCCTGCTGCAACGGACAAATCTGCAAAATCCTGCCCGGATTATGCGAGTCCAATATCACCGCTTTTGTAAATACACCGCTTTTTACACAGGATGCAAGTGCAGGTCGTGTATATGCTGCTTTTATATCTGAAGCATGCGCTGAGGCAAACACACATACGCCGCATCGTCCCGCTTCCGTCATAGCCGATGCATCCGCCGCATCCCCCAATTCATCGCATACCAGAATTTCAGGTGCCATAGCGCGCAGCGCCAGCATCGCTGCCTGCGCTTTTGGCATGGAATCCATAACGTCCGTACCGGGGCCAAGATCAAAGGCGCAAACGCCCTCCACCATGCCGGCCAGTTCGCCGCGTTCGTCCAGAACAACGACATGTTTTCCGGCCTCCGAAGCAAGACGCGCCATATCGCGCAGCATTGTTGTTTTGCCTGCACCCGGTCCGGAAAGAACCAGTACAGAATCATAATTTCCTCTATTTTCAATACTGCGCATGACCTGCTGCGCACAGCCGCGCACCTGTCTGGCCACACGAAAGCAAAAAGACGTAACAGGCATGATAACGGATGCCGTTTCCCTTCCGCCCCTGGCATGTCCCGTTACACCTACGCGCACACCGCCGTCAATCGTAATATAGCCGTCGCGCAATTGATGTTCGACGCTATAAAGGCTGTGCCTGCACAAATTTTCAAAAATGCGTTCACACACCGTTTCATCTGCATAAAATCCGTCTTTTTTTCCTATCCATATTCGTTTTCCACCGCAGACTACCTCAGCACCACGGTCGCGTCGGATGCGAAGTTCCGTAACACGCTGCGCATCAATGGTTTGTGTCAGTATGCCGGCAATCGACGCAGGCAACGTGCGCAAAATCGCTGTCCATGCATCCATCTGCACAGGATCACCCCCGATTTGTATGTATGTGCGGGTAACAGCCGATATGAGAACTTGTACAGCATCGCACCAAATTCGAAACAAAACGTCATGACATTTCATTTTTTTGAAAAAAGAAAAAAGAAAGATTTCCAGCGAAACCTTTCTTCCCGTTATGCTTTCCATTTTTACTTGTCTGCCAAAAAGCGTGTCTTATCTTTCATTGTATTGCAGACGGCAAAAGCGCACATTATCCGTATAAATTTCACGTACACTGTCCACGATCACGGTTTGTCCCGTTTCAATATGCCGCACAAGCGTCGCATTGCTATTTTTTCACACTTTCTGTGCGCAAACAAGCAGCATCATTGGACGCCGCAATTCTTCCTGCATCTGCGGCAAATCACGCATAGACTGCGGTGGAACAGCCTCTTCGACTGCGCGAAGCACAAAACCAATTTGCAGTAACGGATTCAGAATCTGCGTCAATGTATGATGCTGTTTGACAACACTGTATCCAAGGAACTGTGTTTGTCTCTGTCCCGGTTCAAAATAGCGGTCTACCGGCCAATACAGTGCATTTCCTTTCTCATCACGGATCCATTCCTGTTGTACACCCGCCGTAAAAGTCGGATGTTCAATATTCATCACAAAATGTCCGCCCGTTTTCAACGTTTGATATATACCACGGTAAACTGGTTCCAAATCCGCGACATAATGCAGTGCAAGATTGGAAATCACCAAATCAAACGTTTCCCGCGGATAGGCATACGCTTCAAGTGCGCATACCGCATAATGAATCCTGCCGTATCGCTCATCCTGTCTGGCACGTGCAATCATTTTTTCACTTGCATCAATTCCCACAACGCATGCAGCACCCTGCCGCGCCGCATACCGGCAATGCCAGCCATATCCGCAGCCCAGATCCAGTACGCATTTACCCTGCACATCGCCCAAGAGCATCTGCATTTGATTCCACTCTCCGGCTGCCTTGAGTCCTTCTTTGCTTCTGGGCATCTGCGCATATGCTTGAAAGAAATTCTCATTGTCGTATACGCCACTCATATAACAAGCACCTCCTGTGATCGACTTACATGCAAATCACATACTGTAATATAACATGTATTGCACTTGCGCTGCATCCGGCAAAAAAACAAAAAGGCTGCATGAAAAGTATTTCACACAGCTCTTTTCAAGTCAATAGATCAGCCATGCATTGACAGAATCTCTGCATCAAGCAGACGGGCATGGCCTATATCATGACTGACCATGAGAATCGTTCTGTTCCCCGCTGTCTGCTTGATTGCGTCGACACACAACGCGACACTTTCATCATCCAGGCCATTAAACGGTTCATCCAACACCAGCAGCGGCGCATCATAATTGAGCGCACGGCACAGTGCAACACGGCGCCGCTGGCCACCCGAAAGCTGATCCGGACGCTTGTTTGCCTCCGCTTCCAGTCCAACTGCAGCAAGAAGCGCCAAGCCATCCTTATGACAGCCAAAACGTACGTTATGCGCAACAGACTCCTGCATCAAAAGTCTGTCTTCCTGAAAGACGGGCGCGATGCGCGGCGCACGACAGATAACACGGCCTTTATTCGGTTTTTCCAGTCCCATCACCAGCCGAAGTACTGTAGATTTTCCACATCCCGACGGTCCAAACAAACACACGCGCGCACCTTCCGGCACTGCGAGGTCAAAGTCGTTCAGCACATGTCTTTCTCCATAACAAAACGTTACGTTTTCAAATTTGACCATCGCGCCGCCTCCAAATCCATTTCAAAAAACTATCCAGCAAAAGGCTCAAGACAACGATTACCAGCGTTACAGCAAAAACCTCTACGGTTTCCACTG
>JAHZHV010000179.1:1295-2048 GCA_019420085.1 Christensenella sp. | reverse complement strand
CACTGCCGCTTTTCCGTTGGCAAGCAATGTTCCCAACGCCTGGCGCGGCTTACAGATAACCTCCGCCGCAACGCCCGCTTTCCATGCAAAGCCAATTCCCGTTAAACACGCGGCACGAAGCGATGGCCTAAGCGCAGGCAAATAAACGCCCGTAAGCGTTTCCCAATGCGAAACCTGCATGACGCGGCACAATTCCAGCAGTTTTTTATCCACGGATGAAAGTCCCGCCTCAACATTTGCCCAAACCATCGGAAAAACCATCAAAAACGAAATAAAAACCGGCAGGTAATCTGTCTTGATCCATACCAGCGCAAGAATAATAAAGCTTGCAACCGGCACCGAACGAATCAGATGCAGCATCGGCGCAAATAACGTTCGAAACCAAGGCTGCCACATTGCAAGCGCCGCAAAGAGCGTTCCCAAAACGAGTGCACAGGCAAACCCCATCGCAATGCGCAGCAAGCTTGCCGCAACCGCCTGCCAGAACTTTGCCGTACCTCCCATTTCAAAGAGCGTCTGCAACGTGCGAAGCGGCGTCGGAACAAGCAATTCCAGTCCCACAATCATTGCCGCAAGCTGCCAAAGGGCGATCCAGAAGAGGATCGCCCCAAGGCGCTTGAAAACAGATTTTACCTTACTGCGCGTCATAGTAGAACGCATCATCCGGCATCTGACCGCCAACGGATGTCGGATCTGCCTCAAACAGCACATTCAGATATCCGGACAGTCCTTCCTTCATTTCCGTACCGGTTA
>JAHZHV010000179.1:0-1217 GCA_019420085.1 Christensenella sp. | reverse complement strand
CTTTTTGCGCAAGCGCTGCCTTTGCAACAATGCCGTACGTCTCGCACAGCTGTCCTGTCGTCTCTGCATCTTCATTTGCCGCTTCAATCGATGCGGCATAATCCTCCAGGAAAGCTGCAACAGCTGCCGGATACTGCTCCAACACCTCGTTACGCACGACAACACACCCCATCATCAGGGCACTGTCGCTGGCAACACGCTCCCACTCTTCGGTCATATCAAGCGACACTACCGCACCGGTATTCATCTGAATGCTGGTGGCAACCGGCTGGGGCGCCATAACAACCGCAGTTGGATCGCTCTCCAACACAGCTGCAAGTTCGGTATTCTCCGTCTTATAAACGATTGTCACATCCGTGGCAGGATCCAGGCCGTTTTCGCGCAACAAATATTCAAGAATATACTGCGGATTGGCGCCCTGTCCCGTCGTATAAATCGTCTTTCCTGCCAGATCCGCCATTTCAAAGACGGTCTGTTCTTTCTCAAGCATCGACAGAACGCCAAGCGTATTCACGCCCAGAACCGTGATGCCGCCTTCGGTTTTCTGATACAATTTTGCGGCAAGATTCGTCGAAATCGCCGCAAT
Organism: Christensenella sp.; assembly: GCA_019420085.1. Taxonomy (GTDB): domain Bacteria; phylum Bacillota; class Clostridia; order Christensenellales; family Maliibacteriaceae; genus RGIG9107. The sequence goes on along the minus strand of JAHZHV010000179.1, from coordinate 631 downwards.
ATCCGCTTCTCCCGTTGCTACTTTGCCAACGACCTCATCCGGCGATGCAGCGACGGTAAAAGTATATTCCTGTTCCAGTTCCCCGGCATCACTGGCTGCCATCATATGTACGGCACCCATACCGGTCGGGCCGGAAATCATATAAACGTTAAGCGTAACAGGCTCCTCCGCCACTTCCGGCGTCGCCTCCGCCTCTTCGCTCTGCGTTACAGCCGGATCCTCTGCTTCCTGCTGCGCACTCTGCGGCGCACAGGCAAACAGGGCGCACATCAGAGCCAGTGCTAAAAGTACTGCCATCCACTTTTTCATTGCTGTTGCTCCTTGATGAAAATTTGATGTTCCCGACGCGTGATCCACCCATCCTGCAAAAGACCGTCCAATGCACGATAAAGGCTTGTCCTGCCAATGCCCAGTGTCTTTGCCAGGCGTGACATGTTACCTGCTTGCACACATCCATGCGCATCGGCATGTGCCAGAAGGTATTCCATCAATCGCGCCTGTGCACTGTCCATCGTCAACAGCGCAATTTTTCGATTGAGAAACTGCACTTTTGAGGACAGGAACCGCACATAATTGATTGCCACACACGGATATTGCGCAAACCACGCAAGCAGCGTATCCTGCGGAATAT
>JAHZHV010000178.1:7819-10634 GCA_019420085.1 Christensenella sp. | reverse complement strand
AGCGGTTCTTCATAATCAGCCGGAACGGACACCAGACCAGCACACAGATCAAATCGCAGACATAAAACACGACACAGATCAAAAACAGCCCAATGGTATCGATGACCCCTGCCCGATACAGCACGCCGATGCACAGGATCAGTGCGCACCAGAGTACAAACACCTTATAGGCCATCTTCGTCGTGGTGACAATGTAGTTTCGCAGCGCCTCATAGTTGATCTTCTGGCGAATCGGCCGGAAGCGATTTTGAAACAGCTTCTGTGATCCAAGCGGAACCTTGTTTTGAATCGGGATAATCTGCAAAACAATGTCAATCACCCATACCATCCACAAAAGATGCAGCGGGGATACCTGCCGAAAAAAGTTGAATCCATCCAGCACAGAAAAATACTGCCGCTGAAATAAGCTCATATACACGCAGACAAGCAAAATCACGCAGCGGCCAATTAGCCGGCATACATAACGTTTTCTGGTTCTGGACATGACAACCCTCTTTCCACGCGGCACATCGCACACATCTGCCGCAATCACATATCCTTTCGCGCACATCCGCTGCGCCAAAGCACATGCGTATCCGCATGGGAAACAATGCCGCATGAAAACAGGGAAAAACGGCCTGGCATCCGTTTTCCTGCTTGACGCGAGCATGACCTGTCACGTACTTTCCCCGCGTATGGTTTCATTATAACAGTCTGCAGCATCATTTTTTAACATAAAATGTAAAATATGTGTAAAATTGTCTTGTCCTCTGTACTAAAACGATGGCGGCGCCGGCAACCTTCGCCGCCGTGCGATCATATCGCGCCCTTGCGGCGCAGATACGCCTCCAATTCCAGGATCGCAGCCTGCGCCTGCGGCTGCGCACGCACTGCATCGAACGCCTTATCCCTGCATAGCGTCTCATATACCATCGCGCACATCACATCCGATATCGGGCGGCTGTTTTTCTCCCCGCACGGCACACCGGGTGAAAAAATAAGCGGCTCCGGACACGGTACGGGTTCGGTCAGGCGACGCACATAATCCGGCAGCAGCGCCGCCGCCCCCGCTACATCTCCCGCGTCAAGCAGGATCTCCAAAAGCGGGCCATCGCTCAAATCCGCAAGGCCGAACGCCTCCGCGACGCAATGGTAGGCATGCGCCATACAGCGTCCCCGCGCCGGATCGGCAACGAGCTTGGGAAGCATCATCGATACAAGACATCCCAGCGTCTCATTTGCCAGGCGATAGAGTCTTGTTTGCAGCAGACAAAGCGCTTCTTCTGCCCGCCCCTGTTTCAGATACAGCATGGCGCGCGCCTGCACCGGGTCCGTCTGGTTTTGCGGCGGCATCTGCGCCTGTACCTCGTCCAGCAGTGTCTCGGCCTCTTCCAGGCGGCCGTCCGCAACAGCCAGCATCGCAAGGTGCAGCGCCGCATTGTGCTGATATGCGGTATCCTGCATCGCGTAAACGCGCCGCATCAGTTCTTCGCCATGCCGCACCCACTGGTCGCGCTGCGCCGCATCCGCCTGCGGCGCAAACTGAAACAGGCCCTCCCATACCATTGCCAGGTTGTATAAAAGCGCGGCATCACCCGGATAACGATGCGCAAGCGCTTCCAGTTCCTGCTGTGCCTGCGCCGTACCCTGCGTTTTGGCCATCTGAACGACATCGTTTACAACCTGCACAATTTCATCCTGTGTCAAAGTCGCCGAAAACCGAAGCAGGGTATCCACATTGGTATCCAGCGCACGTGCAAGCGGACACAGCAGTGTCACATCCGGATAGGAACTGTCCGTTTCCCATTTGCTGACAGCCGGCGCGGAAACGCCAAGCGCCTGTGCAAGCATCTGCTGTGTCCAGCCTTTTTTCTTTCGCAGCGCCGCAATATTTTCACCGATGTTCATCTGCTGCATGCTTTGATATACCTCCCGTCATCCATCGTTCATATCCATATTGTAATGCGCCTGCAGGATACAAAACAAGCGAGGCGTTTTCTACAAACGCCCCGCCCGGATAAACTGCCGGTTAAGTTTCTGCATCCTGCGCAAGAAGCCGCTGCCGCAGATCCATAACTTTCTCATAAATGGTATGAATCGTCTGCAAAAATACCGCATCCGACTCGCCCGTCGGGTCGGCAATTGCCCAATCTTCCCGCATCGCGCACGGCAAAGCGGGACAATCCACGCCGCATCCCATCGTAATGACGGCATCCACCGGCGGCAATGCCTCCAGCGTCTTTGGATGCTGTGTCTTGGTCATGTCAATTTCATAGCGCGCGCGCATCAGCCGCACTGCATCGGGATTGATCCGGGATGCAATGCATGTACCGGCCGAATAGCTTTCAAAGACATCCGCCGCAAAAAGCTTTCCCAACGCTTCGGCAATCTGACTGCGGCAGGCATTGTGTACGCATATAAATGCAACCCGTTTCTTGTTCATGCCCCGTATCCAGCCTCACGCAGCAGACGCACCACATCCTCTTGTCTGCACACCACGCCCATACTCACGACACGTTCGTCAATCACAAGCGCGGGCATGCGCATCACACCATACGCCGCAATCTGTGCCATGTCTGTCACATAATCAAGCTGTGCATCAAGGCCCATTGCCTGCACCGCCTGCTGCGCATTGGAATAGAGCGTGTGGCAGTTTTTGCAGCCCGAACCCAGTACTTTGACGCTGCATCGCGCGCCGTCTGTCCCGTTTGTACCGCAGCCGCAGGATGCAGTCTTTTCGGAGGCGCCGCATGCGCAGGACGTTTCCTGTGCCGCTCCGCCGCAGCCGCATGGTTTGGCGTCCTGTGCCGCACAGGCGCAGGCGTCCTTTCCCTTC
>JAHZHV010000178.1:0-7809 GCA_019420085.1 Christensenella sp. | reverse complement strand
AATAATGCCATTGTAAAGTCATTCCTCCTGTTTCATTCTATTTTGTCAAGCGCATCCAAATCGGCATGCGCGTCACAACAAAAAATACGCCATTGCATTAAACGCATACCCGACAAGCATGATACCCACCAGGCAAATTGCCAGAAACACCAGCAAAAGACGGGGTTTTACCGCTTTGCGCAGCATAATCAGCGACGGCAGCGACAATGTCGTTACGCGCATCATGAACGACAGTACTACGCCAAGCAGCGCGCCTTTTGCCAGCAATGCCTCGGCAATGGGGATCGTACCGAAAATATCCGCATACATCGGCGCACCAAGAAGCGTCGCCATCACAACGCCAAAGGGATTGTTTTCTCCCAAAAGTCCCACAACAAATGCCTGCGGAATCCAGTTGTGAATCACAGCGCCGATTCCTACGCCAATGAGCACATAGATCAGAACCTTGCGCAGCGTCGCCGTAACCTGCGCATACGCAAACGCCGCACGGTCACGCGGCCGCAGCTGCGCCTGCGGCGGCATCGCAGCCGATGCGCTTCGGACAAACGACTCCACCTGATCTTCCAGATGCATCCGCTCAATCAGTGTGCCGCCCGCCACCGCGATCATCAGGCCAAAGAGCACATACGCTACGGCAATCCGCCAGCCAAAGATACTCATCAGCAGCACCAGGCTTCCAAGATCAACCATCGGCGAGGAAATCAGAAACGAGAACGTGACGCCAAGCGGCAGCCCCGCACCCGTAAAGCCGATGAACAGCGGAATGGAAGAACACGAGCAAAACGGCGTAACCATCCCCAGCAGCGCCGCGGCGCAGTTCGCGGCAATGCCATGCATGCGTCCCAGAATGCGCCGTGTACGCTCCGGCGGAAAGTAACTTTGAATATACGAAATCACAAAAATCAAGCACGCCAGCAGAATCAAAATCTTCATGGTGTCATAGACAAAAAACTGAATGCCCGCCCCGATGCGCCCTGTTGTATCCACACCAAAGCGCGCCAACCAGCCGGTTCAGCCACTGCATGCCCAGTCCTTCATTCTGCAAACACGTCCACATCGTCATACCCCTTCATTAAAATCGAAAAAAATTGATTTGAATGCCGTCAGAAAAGCCGCCGCGCCCAGCCGGCGGCTCACCTTCATCGATGCCGTCATCGACCGCAGTCACAGTTTCCCGCATCCGGCGCCGCAGCAGTAATCTCCGCCAGCAATGCCGCAACACGCCGGCATCCCTGCGGATCGATGCGATAATGCGTCCACTTGCCATCTTCGCGTCCCACGACCATACCCGAAGCGCACAGGATCTTCATATGATAGGACAGCGACGACTGCGGCAGCTGCATCTGCTCGGTCAGTTTGCAGACGCATTGTTCGCCGCTTTTGAGCAGATCCAGTATCTTCTGCCGCCGCGGATCGCACAGCGCCTTGAAAATCTGCGCACGCTGTTCGTACACATCCTGCATGCCCTCACCTCAAATCAATGAATTTCGATTTCATTATATGCTCAAATCGAAAAAAGTCAATATAGTATTCAAAAAAGACGCCATGCGCACAAATGCGCATGACGTCTTTTGGTTCTATCGATTCATCTTACGCCGTGTGACGCATCTTTTTGCCGTAGAACACAATCGCCAGTGCGGAGGCCGCGCATGCCAGCACGGCAACCGTCAGCGCGGCGGCAATATTGCGCTCGCCCGTCTGCGGCACATCCTGCACCGGCGCCGTCGTCACAATGCCGTCGCCAGTCGGAATCTCGTGTCCATTGACCGTTCCGGACACAAAATCACCGCCAAGCGTAACCGTAACGCCGGCCGCCGGAATATTCAGCGTAAAGTCGCCCTTGACCAGGACAATCTTGGAGCCGGACTGCGCACCGGCAACCTTCGCCGCCAACGCTTCCGCCGTGCCGACATAATATGTACCGTCGAGGGACAGTGCATCCGCATCATCCTTCAGATAATTCATCGCATTCGCAGAAGAATAGGTGCCGCCGCTGATGGAAATTGTCCCGGCTGCATCTGCCGCATAAATCTGGATGACGTCGATTCCCGCATCGCTTGCAAATTCGCCACCTGTAATGGTGAGGGTACCCTCACAGCCTTCGCCATACTCACCGTTAAAAACCGCCGCGCGATCCGCTGCGGTAAACTGGCCACCGTTGACGTTTGCGACATTCCAGTTCATCAGCGCATGCTGCACATAGTTTTCAAAGGTACCGTTTGCCACGTTCAATGTGCCATTCGCATCATTTTTAACGGTATTGACGCCGCCGCTGAAAGACCCGCCGTTGATCGTCAGGGTTGCCGCCGGTGTTTTACCGCCGTTGATCATTAGGCTGGAGAACCCGCCGTTTGCCTCGACCACGACACCAGCATTGATCGTGAGCGTTCCCTGGTTCTGGACGACATAGAAGGAGTTGCCGTTTCCGCCATAGGGCTCATATGTTCCCGCTTCCAAAGAGCGCGTAAACTTCCCGCCATTGAGTGTCGCTACTGCACCGGCGGCGTTGAACAGCGCTGCACGCGCATGGCTGACGTTATCCACAGTACCGCTGCCCTGCACGATCAGCGTACCCTCATTGGTGATCGTATGTATATCATCCGTATTGGTCAGTTTAAAACCGCCCAGATTCAGCGTTACCGTCGCATCCACCGGAATCGTCACGCTCTCGTTCACATCGCCAAGCAGCGTTACGGTTTTTCCGTCTGCATTGTCAATCGCCTGCTGCAACGTTTCATAGGACGTATTTTCCACTTTCGCCACGTATGCAGGCTCCGCCAGCGCGACGCCGGCGAAGGCGCACAGCGCCAGCGCAAGAACCGCCACAAAGCAGACACCCTTCACAATTCTTCTCATTTTCATACCTCCGTGTTGATTTTTCCCAATAAACGGAAATTAATTTTATTTTAACACAAAATATCCTCTTTGCAAGAAAAAAGTTTATTTTGTGTCCTCCAGGTTGACCACTCTGGGCGGCCCTTCCAGCAGCGTCGGGTCGGCAAAATACCGGCGCATCTGCGAAAATGCGCGCGCATAGTAGCTGCCCGTACAGATGCGTTCGTCCATCACGACGCCCAGCGGCATGCAGCGCACAAATTCCACGCCATTTTTGGTACGGGTCGGAACTTCCCGTAGATTTCCCATGGAAATAATCATGCTCGTCGTGCCGAAATTATACACATGATGATAAATATGATTCGTACGAATACTGGCAAGATTGGTCACGACAAGACTTGTATGAAACGGACTGGCGCGCAGGATTTTTCCCGGCAAAAGCCCGTAGCGGTCCAGCAATTTAAACATCCCCACGCCAAAATTGACAAGACCGGGTATTTTCAAAAGGAACGTGATCATGCGATCCGTCTCATTGGTATCGCCCTTCTCCCGATTCCGGCTGACGTATTCATTAATACGCGCCTGCACCTTAAAAATATCATCCTCACGCTGGAAGTAAATCTTGTTCATTGTGCCGTCCGTCTCGCCGGGCTTGAGCACAACCATGCCGATGGAAACGTCGTTGCGCGCATACATGCGCTTATTGACAACGAACCGATTCAGCTGCGGAAACTCCGCCACTGCGCGGATATATGCCGCCATGACAATTGCCAAATGGCTCAGGGGCGTACCCTCCGTGCGTTTGCGCTTCAAATACTGCTCCATCGGCTCGATGGGAATAAAAAGTTCAATCATGTTTTGCGCATCATTGCGCTTATCCATAATGTACGCCGCCACGGTGTACATCGGATTTGCATTCTTTACGCGTTTACCGTCCGCGCGCATAGGCATTCCTCCATGCATTTAGAATTAAAAATGAATAAAGACATCTGTATTATACCATGTTTTCGCATTTTTTGCGCAATACTCCCATACATATACGGCGTATCAGCATCAATGCAAACAAAAAAGCGGCCGGAAAGCCGCTTTTTTTCAAAATGTCAGCATTACGCCCGGAACTGATCCACAATCACCGCGCCGGCGCTGGTGCCGATACGCGTCGCGCCTGCCTCGAGCATGGCCTTCGCATCCTGCCAGGCACGGATGCCGCCGGAAGCCTTGACGCCGATCGCATCGCCGACGATCCGCTTCATCAAACGCACGTCCTCGACCGTGGCGTTGCCTGCGCCAAATCCGGTGGAGGTCTTGATAAAATCCGGCCGCACATCAAGCGCAATCCTGCAAAGGGTTTCCTTTTCCGCCTGCGTCAGGCAGCAATTCTCAAAGATCACCTTGACGAGCCTGTCATAGCGGTGGCATACGCTGACAATATGGCGCATTTCACGCTCCACGGCCTTAAAATCGCCGCTTTTGACATACACCAGATTCACCACATAATCGATCTCGTCCGCGCCGTCAAGCATTGCGCCGCGCGCTTCAAAGACCTTTGTGTCCACCGTGGTCTGACCATGCGGAAATCCGACTGTCGCACAAAGGCGGACGTCGGTTTTTCCCAGAAGCTGCTTGGTGATATGCGCCATGGCGCTGCTGACACAAATTGCGCCAAAGGCATATTCCTTTGCCTGTGCACAGAATGCTTCCAGCTGCGAAAGCGTTGCATCCGGACGCAAAAGCGTCTGATCAATCATCGCCGTCAACGCCTGCTGTGTCATAGGTTCCGTTATCATCGGATATACTTGCCTCCTTTTTTGGCAGAAAGAAAAAACGGCGCATGCAGCGCCGTTTTGATTCGTTACGGATTGACAACATTGATCGGATTGCCGGCAAGGAAGGCCTCCAGATCCTTCACTGCAACGTCCATCAGACGTGCGCGGGATTCCTTCGGCGCCCAGGCAATATGAGGCGTAATGAAGATATTCTTCGCCTTCAGCAGCACATTATCCTCACGGATCGGCTCGGTGGACACCACGTCAACCGCCGCATAGGCAACCTTGCCGCTCTCCAGCGCATCATACAGATCCTGCTCGACAATCAACGGGCCACGGGAGTCGTTGAGGATAATGACGCCGTCCCTCATCTTTGCAATGTTCTGTGCATTGATGATGCCCTGCGTGGAGGGGAACAGCGGGCAATGCAGAGAAATGACATCAGCGTTTGCAAACAGCTCATCCAGTTCCACATAGCGCAGCGTATCGCTCTCCAGCTCCTTGCGCGGATTGCTGTCAAAGGCCAGAATCTTCATGCCAAAAGCCTGCGCAAGCTTTGCCGTGTCCTGTCCGATACGGCCAAAACCGATGATACCCATCGTCTTTCCGGCCAGTTCAATCAGCGGATAGTCCCAGAAGCAGAAGTCGGGGCAGGAAGCCCAGCGGCCCTGTTTGACCGCGTCGGAATGCGCGGCAATATGATGGCAGATCTCAAGAAGCAGCGCCATGGTGTACTGCGCCACCGCCGTCGTGCCGTACGTGGGTACATTGCACACAGGAATACCGCGGCGCTTTGCAGCATCCACATCGACAATATTGTAGCCCGTCGCCAGAACGCCGATAAACTTAACGTTCGGGCAGGCGGCAAGCGTCTCCTCGGTAATCGGCGTCTTATTGGTGTAAACAATCTGCGCATCACCGATGCGCGCCACAACATCGGCCGCATCGGTGCGGTCATAGACCGTCAGTTCGCCCAGGCGCTCCAGACCGTTCCAGTCCAGGTCACCGGGGTTGAGCGTATAGCCGTCCAGAACAACGATTTTCATGTGTGTTTCCTCCTGATCGTTTTTCTCCAAATCTGTCAAAACGCCGCGCTCAGTTGTGATACAGCGAAGACGTTTCGTACTTTGGCTCATAGGTAATCTGCACGCCGAGTTTGTGCAGCAGGGTATCGTCCACCTTGGACAAAATGACACTGGAATGCGCCTGACAGCCGTCCAGCAACGGCAGCATGCGCATCGCCCGTGCGGCAATTTCATCATCCGCCGCACAAATTGACAGCGCAAGCAGCACCTCGTCGGTGTGCAGGCGCGGATTGCGGTTGCCCAAAACGCCGACTTTCAGTTTTTGAATCGGCTCAATCACGCGCGGCGAGATCAACAGCGCGGCATCCTCAATGCCGGCAAGCACCTTCAATGCATTTAAAAGCGCCGCGGCGCTGGCGCCCAAAAGATCGGACGTCTTGCCCGTGACAATCTGTCCGCCGCTTAGTTCAATCGCCGTAGCCGGTCCGCCGGTCTGCTTTTCACGCGCCAGCGCAGCGCCGACACAAGGCCGATCGGCAGACGTAACACCCATACGGTTCATCAGCATCTGCAGACGCATGACCTCATTTTCTCCGGCAAGACCCTGCCGCTGTGCGCACATAGTTGCATAATAGCGGCGAATGACCTCCTGCTGTCCCGCACGGCGGCAAACTTCGTCATCGATAATACAGTTGCCGGCCATATTGACGCCCATATCCGTAGGGCTGTGATACGGCGACGTGCCGTAGATGCGTTCGAACATCGCCCGCAGCACGGGGAATATCTCTACATCGCGATTATAATTGACAACCGTCTTTCCATAAGTCTCCAAATGGAACGGATCAATCATATTAACGTCATCCAAATCCGCCGTTGCAGCCTCATAGGCAAGGTTCACCGGATGCTGCAGCGGAAGATTCCAGATTGGGAATGTCTCAAACTTCGCATAGCCCGCTTTGACGCCCCGCTTATGCTCATGATACAGCTGTGACAGACACGTTGCCATCTTGCCGCTGCCCGGACCCGGCGCAGTCACGACAATCAGCGAACGCTGCGTCTGGATATACTCATTTCGTCCAAAGCCTTCATCGCTGACAATCAGCGGAAGATTCGTCGGATAATCGGCGATCATATAATGCAGATAGCTTTGTACGCCAAGGGTTGCCAGACGCTTTCGGAACGCATCCGCCGCATACTGCGCACGATAATGCGTAATCACAACGCTGCCCACATACAGTCCCTTGCTGCGAAACGCATCGATCAGCCGCAGCACATCCAGGTCGTAGGTGATTCCAAGATCACCGCGCCGCTTGTTCTTCTCGATATCATCCGCATTGATGACAATCACGATCTCCGCTTCATCACGCAGCTCTTCCAGCATGCGGATTTTGCTGTCCGGCATAAAGCCGGGCAGGACGCGTGAGGCATGATAGTCATCGAACAGCTTGCCGCCGAACTCAAGATACAGCTTGCCGCCAAAGCGGTCGATGCGTTCTTTGATTTTCTGCGACTGCATGCGCAGATACTTTTCATTGTCAAAACCGTTGCCTGCCATCCCTGCCTCCGTTATAAAGCTTGTCAATGTTCGCTTTTCAGTATAGCATCCAAACGCCGCCGCTTCAATCCCGTCATGGGAAAAACCCGCTTTGAAAGTCCATACAAAGCAGTCTTTCCGCCGCTTTGGCGACCGTCAAAACCGCTCATGGATGCACACGCGTGCGTCCTGCACAGCCACGCCCTCGCGCGCAAGCAGCCACTTCTTGGCCTGCAAGCCGCCGGCATATCCGGTTAATGCCCCCCGCGCACCCACGACGCGATGGCACGGAACTACAATGCTGATCGGATTATGCGCTACCGCACCGGCAACCGCCCGCGGTGAAGTATGCATGCCGTCCTGCGCCAGCGACTGTGCAAGCGCACCGTACGTTGTCACCTGTCCATAGGGAATCTGCATCAGTTTATGCCAGACTGCCTGGCGAAACAGGCTTGCCTGCGGCCAGGCCAAAGGGGGCAGCCAGTCAAGCCGTTCTCCTGCAAAGTAGGCGCGCAGCCATCTGTGTGTCCGTTTAAACACCGCAAGATCGGCGCACACCGGCGCATCCGGCGGCAAAACAGAGGCAAAATACTTTTGATCCGGCAGCCACAAGCCCGTCAGGTGCGTTCCGTCGCTGGCCAGCAGATCG
>JAHZHV010000177.1 GCA_019420085.1 Christensenella sp. | reverse complement strand
CCGGCGATACGGGTACGATTCCCGCGGGAGGGCAGGCAACGGCGTCGTTTGTCAACACAAGAGAACTGCCCACCGGCGTGCTGATGGTAACAAAGACGGTGGAGGGTACGACGCTTGCGTCAGACTTTGTATGGGATTTTACGCTGACGTTACAGGGCGACGGCGCCGATGCGGTCAACGGAACGTATGGAGAACTTTCGTTTGAACACGGCGTGGCTCGCTTTACGCTGCAGGACGGTCAAAGCAGGACGGCGACGGACCTTCCGGCGGGGCTTTCCTACACGGTGACGGAGAAACAGGCCAACCGCAACGGCTGGGTGACGACGGCCACGGAGGAAACGGGTACAATCGCCGGCAATGATACGGTGCAGGTATCTTTTGTCAACAACTGGACGGGCGATCCCAATGCGCCGCAGACCGGCGATGGAAACGGAATCGGACTGTGGGCGCGGGTGTGCCTTCTGTCACTGACATGTCTTTTGCTGATCATTGGCTTACGGTATGGCAGAAAACGTGTTGTGCGCCCATGACGGCGGCGGTATGGAAAAAAGCGGCGGCTGTCAGAAGCGTTTGACAAATCAGCATAAAAAAAGAACCGGATTTGAATCCGGTTCTTTTTTTGCATATGCGCGCGATCAGACCTCTTCAAAGCCCTGCGTGTAGAAGCTGCGCTCGATGGCGTCCGTCACGCGGGCCACGCGCAGCGCGTCGCCAAAGTCCGGCGACGTCTTTTTGCCCTGGCAGATTGCGCGGTAGAAGCTGTAGAATTCATTTGCAAAGGTGTCCGCCCAGCCAAGCTGATGCCCGACCGGCCAGCGCATGCCGCCGTAGGGGTGCACCGGCTCGGTGCACTGGATGATACGCCAGCCGCGAAGCGCCGCGGGGCCGGAGGCGTCGTAATAGGCAAGCTCGTTTAAGCGCATCAGGTCAAAGCGCAGCGCGCCTTTTTCACCGTCGATTTCAAAACACAATCCGTTTTTGTTGCCCGTGGCAAAGCGGCTTGCTTCAAACGTGCCGATTGCGCCGCAGGCAAATTCCGCCGTGGCGCAGAACGCATCGTCCACGTCGACCACGCCCACCGGCGCGCCGTCGGCAGCGCTTTTGACGATCCCGTCGCCGCCGTCCTGGGCAATGGGACGTTCGCGGCGGAACGTGCGCATGGTTGCGGCGACGCGCTCGATGTCGCCGCATAAGTACAGCGCAAGGTCAATCAGATGCGTGCCGATGTCGCCCAGCGCGCCGCTTCCGGCCTTTTCCTTCTGAAAGCGCCAGGAAAGCGCCGCGTCGTCCAGCCCCCAGTCCTGCGCATAGACGCCGCGGAAGTGATACAGCTGCCCGAGCATGCCCTTTTTGAGCATCTGCGCGGCCAGACGTACGGCCGGTACGAAGCGGTAGTTCAGCCCGATCTGATGCACGACGCCGTTTTCGCCGGCTGCGTAGGCAAGCGCTTCGGTCTCCTGCACGCCGGGCGTCAGCGGCTTTTCGCAAAAGACGTGCTTTTTGCAAAGCAGCGCCGCCATGCACTGGGAAAAATGCGCCGACACCGGCGTGCAGATATGAATGGCGTCGATGTCGTCGCGCGTGATCAGGCTTTGAAAGTCCGTGCAGCTTTCGGCAAATCCAAGCGCCTGCGCCGCCTGAAGTGTGTGCGCTTCGTCCGTGCCGCACAGCACGGCCTTTTCCACCTTTTTTTCCAGATCAAAAAAGCGGTTCAAATCATCGATGCCGGCTGCGTGCGCACGGCCCATGAAGCGCGTGCCGATGACGGCGGTGCGGATCGTCTGTGTCATAGCAACCCTTCCTTTTTTTCAAGAATGCTTTCTGCCTTGAAGATTCTACGCCGGCATGCGCGAATCCTGCCTTTGTCCACGCGAATCCGGCGTAAAAAACAGTTGCATGCAGGGGGCTGCTGTGCTATAATAACCGAGTATCCAAGTTGAAGGGAGTATCAGGCTGTGATATCTGCCGTAGAAATCGCACTTACAATTATCATGCTGCTGGTCAGCATCGCGCTTGTCGTCGTCATCTCCATGCAGGAGAGCGCGCAGCAGGGCGCAGGTACGCTTTACGGCGGAACGGGCGACCTGCTTGGCAAGAGCCAGTCCAAGAGCCGCGAACAGAAGCTCATCAGCTACACGCGCATCGGCGGTATTGCACTGGTGGTGCTGTCGGTGGCGATGGCGCTGCTGCAAAAGCTCGGTTGAGAAAGCGAAGCGGGCAAGACGGGCGCAGCGGGCGCACGGTAAATTGCATAGCATGGGGCGGGTCCTTCTTTACCCGTCCCTTTTTTGTGTGTAGCAATGCCGCGGACGGGGTATGGTAACAGACAGATGGGTTGATATCCAGAAGATTGTGGAGGAAAAATAAAAAGTGGCACAGGTTGCTTATGAAACAAGAATGTTGGCGCAGAAGCTCTGCGACGCCGTGCGCGAAGCCGGGCGCGGCCTGCGCAATGAGGAATTGTATGCCGCATCCGGCGCGCGGCGCGGCGATCAGAAGGTACATGCGGCGCTTGACTGGGCGCTTTCACAGAGCATGCTGATTCGGCGCGATGCGCTGTACTGCACGCCGCGGCAGGTCGGGCGCGTATTGGGACGGCTGCAGCGTTCCACGCGCGGATTCGGCTTTGTCGGCGATCACGAAGGCGACGACCTGTTCATCCCGCCAAACGCCATGTGCGGCGCAATGCACGGCGATACGGTTCTTTGCACCATCATGCCGCCGCGCATGAACGGCAAGGGCCCTGAGGGCCGCGTGGAAAAGGTCGTTTCGCACAATACGCGCTTTGTCGTCGGCGTCGTCGATGAAAAGGGGCGCGCGCCGCGGCTTGTGCCCGACGAGCCGAAGCTTTGCGACGCCATCTTTATCGATAAAAACAGGCTGGGCGGCGCAAAGCACGGGCAGCGCGTCGTGCTGGAGATGCGCACCTATGCAGAAGGCAGCATGCCCGCCTACGGCGCGGTTGTGGAGATTTTGGGCGATATGTCGCAAAAGGGCGTGGACATCACGGCGATTTTGCGGTCGCATGGGCTGTTTGAGACGTTCCCGGAGGCGGTGCGCCGGGAGGCAGAAGCGCTCGACGGCGCGCGCGTGACCGCGCAGGACCGCCGCGGCAGGGAGGATTTCCGCGATCTTTTCACCGTCACGATCGACGGCCGCGATTCCAGGGACTTTGACGACGCCGTCAGCGTGGAGGACGCCGGGGACGGCATCACGCGCCTTTATGTGCATATTGCCGACGTGTCGCACTATGTGCGCGAGGGCACGGCGCTCAATGAGGAGGCGTACGCGCGCGCCACGAGCGTCTATCTGCCTGACCGCGTCTGCCCGATGCTGCCGGAGGAACTGTCAAACGGCATCTGTTCGCTCAATCAGGGACAGGACCGGCTGTGCCTGACCGTAATCGCCGACATCAACGACGCCGGACGCGTCGTCGGCAGCGAGATCTGCCGCGGCGTCATCTGCGTCAATCACCGGCTGGTTTACGAAGATGTCACCGACCTTTTGGAGGGCCGCCAAAGCGCGTATGATGCGACGCTGCGGGAAAATCTGTTTGCCATGGCGGCGCTTGCCAGGCGGCTGCACGCGGTGCGCGTCAAGCGCGGCAGCATTGATTTCGACCTGTCCGAGACGGGTCTTACGCTGGATGAAAGCGGGCATGCAATCGACGTCTACTGCAAAAAGACCGGCGTGGCAAACCAGATGATCGAGGAGTTCATGCTCATTGCAAACGAGACGGTCGCGCAGTATCTGGATACGCTGGAGCTGCCCGGCATTTTCCGCGTGCATGAGACGCCGGACCCGCAGAAAATCCGCGATTTTTCGCAGTATCTGTCCCTTTTGGGCTACCGCTTTCCCGTCGTGCGCGGGCAGATTACGCCGCGGCATCTGCAGCAGGTTGCATCGCAGGTTGCCGGACGCGACGATGAGTTCGCCGTCAACCGCATGATGCTGCGTTCGATGCAGAAGGCGCGCTACGCCTCCCAGGATCTGGGGCATTTCGGGCTGGCGCTGCAAAGCTACTGTCATTTTACCTCGCCGATTCGCCGCTATCCGGATTTGATTGTGCATCGCGTGCTGACGCTGCATCTTATGGGGCAGATGGACGAACATGCCTTCCGCCGCCTGTCTGCCGCCATGGACGAGATGGCCGAGCACTGCTCCGAGCGCGAGCGCAACGCCATGGACGCCGAGCGCGATGCGGTTGATCTGAAAAAATGCGAGTATATCCGCGACCATCTGGGACAGGAATACGACGCCGTCATCAGCGGCGTGATGCGCTACGGGTTCTATGCGGAACTGGACAACACCGTCGAGGGCCTTGTGCGCGTGGCGTCGCTGTCGGGCGAATATCTCTACGACGAAAAACGTGCGCAGCTTGTCAACAACCGCACGCGCAAAACCTTTGCAACGGGGGACCGCGTGCGCGTTCTGGTCGCCGGCGCGGATCTTGTCAACCGCACGGTCGACTTTGCATTGCATGAGGACGAGCCGAAAAAGTAAGCGGGTCGGGCGGATACCAAAAAGGACGAAGCATATGTGCTTCGTCCTTTTTTTCTTCTGTGCTTATACGCCGCCCAGCGTCTGCGCCACGCGCTGCATCTGCGCGGCCGTCGGCGTCCAGCTCAGCGAAAGCTCGACGATTCTGTCCGGATACAGCAGCAGAAAGTCGTTTGTCGTGCCGTCGCCCCACGCGATGCGGTAGGCGCTGCCTGCCTGCCAGAACGTCGGGTCGACGGGGATGTAGTCGCCCTGCGGCGCGGCATAGCCGCCTAAAACGCTGCGCTTGCGCCGCAGCAGGAGCGCGTCGCGGCAAACGTCGTATACCGGCGCAATGCGCGTGCGCGTCACGGCGTAGGAAAGATGCGCCGTATCCTGATCGACGCTGCACTCCGTGCGCGCGGCAAGGGGCGTGGCGCTGTCCTGCCGGGACGATGCGGGCGCGTCGTGCGATGCGGATACGCCAAGCGTTTCCAGCGTCAGGGGAAGCTGCGCCTGCGTCTGCTGCGTAAATGCGCCGCGCCGTGCCGCGCCAAGCAGCGCGGACGTCATGACGCCCATCAGCGCGAAGGAGAGCACAAAGCTTGCAGCAATCGTCGCGGCGCGGTTGGCGCCTGCGGATACGCCCCGGCGCTTTAAGAGCGCCTTCAGGCCGTTGACCAGTAAAAGAAGCGCCGCCATGTAGCCCGCCATCGCAAGCGCGCTGATGCGCATGGCCGGTGAATCTTCCGTGAAAACCATGGCAAGCCACCACAAAAACGCGGCGACAACAAGCAGCAAAACCACGCGTTGCAGCGCGCCGAATCCGCGCGTCGCGGCAAATGCGCCCTGCGCGGCGGCCTTTGCTGCGCGGCGGTAAAAATGCGCATATCCGATCAGCTCCGCGCTGCAAAGAATCGCCTCCAGCACCCAGATAAAGCCGCCCAACAGGCGCGCCGGCGTACACAAAAAGCCGACCGGGTCGTTTTGCAGGGAACCTGCGACCAGAAAGAGGTTCAAAATGCTCAGGCAAAGCAGAAGAAGATACGTCGGCAGAAACGATTGTTTCGCCGCGCGGTGCAGCGTGGCAAGACGCAGCGCCGGGTCCGTTTCAACCGGCGTCGCGTCCGGCTGCTCATTGTAGAAAATCTGCATCTGTGCTGCTGTCGCCGCCTGCTTCCAGCCCGTATGCGCGCACATGTCCCGGTATTCCAGAAGTTCCCGCGAAGGCCCCGGATCAAATGTCGATGCGCGGGGAAAATATGTCACGGTGAACGACAGCTTCTTTGGCTCTATCCGCCGGTAAATCCAGATAACGCCCGCAATGCGCGTCAGCATCCAGCCGCGCTGCGCCATGCGCGTTAAATGGCGTGCGATGCCGTCCGCATCGTAAAAGGAAAAGGTTTCAAGCCTGTAACGCGAATTCATTCGTCATCCTCCTGCGCCAGCATGCGCCGATAGTCCTGTGCCTGTGCCAGGATGCGTGCGTATTCCATATCCAGGCGCGCGCGTCCCTTCTGTGTCAGAAGATAGCTGCGCCGCCGCCCGTTCGTCCGTGTCTGAAAGATCAGTCCCGCCTGACAGAACTGCTCCAAAAGCGTGTACAGCGTCCCCGAACCGATCGTCACCCGGCCGCCGGTGAGGGTTTGCATGCAGTCCAGTATGTCCGTGCCGCAGCGCTCGCGCGTCAGGCAAAGCAGCACATAAAACATCTGCGGCGTCAGCGTCTCCAGTTTTTCCCGCGGCAAGCGCATCCCTCCCTCTTTTCGGTTGCATGTCGAACGGACCGTAATCTCGAATATCGAGATTGTTTGTATTCAGCATAATCTCGAATATCGAGATTGTCAAGCGAAATGCGAAAAAACTTTGCGGGGCAGGAGCAGAAAACGGCCAAGAGCGCAGCGGGAAAACGCACGCGGCGATGTGGGATGCGGCAGCAACGGTGCAAGAAAAAGCGCGTGGCAGCGTGAGATGGAAAATGCGCACATGCGGCGGTGCGGGATGCGGGTAGAACGCGCGGCGCGGGCGATGTGCAAGTAAGAACACGCGGCGATGCGGTGGAGGACGGCGAAAGTGCGGCGGCGCGGGCGATGTGCAAAAAAGGCGCTGGTGTGGGAAAGACGGGTGAAGCCGCGGTGCAATGCAGCGAAAAAAAGGGGAGCGGCAAGGCGTGTGTGGCGGTGAAGAACCGCATTTGTGGGGATGTAGGACGGGGAAAAGAGACGATGCTGCGGCGTGATGCGAAAATACGCGCAGGAGATGCGGCGCGGCAAAATGCGTGGAAAAGGGAGA
>JAHZHV010000176.1 GCA_019420085.1 Christensenella sp. | reverse complement strand
CGTAGATCAGCATGCGGTAATTGGAAAGGACGCGCAGCACCTCCGGCAGTACCGACAGGATCGTCGCGCCCAAAATGCTGCCCGGCACGCCGCCCAGGCCGCCTAAAATCACCATGCTCAAAATGGAAGTGGACTGTTCAAAGTTAAAAGCGCTGGGATCGATAAAGCGCATGTAATGTGCGTAAAACGCGCCCATCATGCCGGCAAGCCCCGCCGAAATGGTAAAGGTCAGCACTTTATAAAACCGCACGTTTACACCCATGGCCGAGGCCGCAACCTCATCCTCGCGCACGGACATGATCGCCCTTCCCAGGCGGGAATTCATGATATTCTGGACAAAAAACAGGATGATCGAAAACAGCGCAAGACACAGAATATAGTATCCGCCGCTGCCGCTTATCTGCAGGCCGAATACACGCGGCTTTGCAATGCCGGTCATGCCCATCGGCCCGCGCGTCAGGGAGATCCAGTTCAGTTCCACAAGGCGCACGACCTCACAGAATCCGAGCGTCACAATGGCAAGATAGCTGCCCGACAGCTTCAGCGCCGGAATGCCCAACAGCATGCCGAACAGCGCCGAGACAAGCAGCGCGCAAAGCGCCGTGGCGGCAAACCCCCACGCAAAATTCGCCGACAAAATCGCGGAGGTATATGCGCCGATGCCCATAAACGCCGCATGACCCAGCGATACCTGACCCATCACGCCGGTAATTAAGTTCAGCGTCAGCGCAAGGGCTGCATACATCACGCACAGCGTCGCGATGCGCACGATGTATTCGTCTTTGACATACAGAGGAAGCGTGACGACCATCACCGCCAGCACGATCAGGATCGCAATGCGCACGCGCGGCGGAAACAAAAGGCGATTCCTGTTTTGGTTCTGTTTTTTCATCGACGTTTCACCTCCCCTTACACCTTGCTGATCGTCCTGCGTCCAAGCAGGCCGGTCGGACGAATCAAAAGCACGATAATCAGGACAATGAAACCGACGGCGTCCTTGAATCCGGAGCTGACATACCCGGCAAACAGCGCTTCCATGATGCCGATCAGATATCCGCCGACCACCGCGCCCGGAAGCGAACCGATGCCGCCCAGTACCGCGGAGGCAAACGTCTTCATGCCGACGGTGAAGCCCATCTGAAGATCGACGCTGTAGTAGTACATGGCAAACATCGTGCCGGCTACCGCAGCAAGCGCGCTGCCCAAAAAGAACGTAAATGTAATCACACGGTCGGTATTGACGCCCATGAGCTTTGCCGCCGTCGGATTCTGCGCAACCGCGCGCATCGACGCGCCCAGCTTTGTGCCCGTGACAAGGAACGTCGTCAGCGCCATTAAGACGATGCTCATGATCCAGATGACGATCTGCAGGCTGCTGATGACCAGCGTATTGCCCAGAGTAAACTGCCTGCGCGCCACGACTTCCGCAAAGCCGATCGACTCCGAGCCGAATACAAGATTGATCAGATTTTGCAGAAACGTGGACAATCCGATCGTGCAAATCAGATAGGAAATCCGCTTTGCGCCGCGCCTGCGCATCGGCATCAGGCACCCCCGGTCAATCAGGATGCCCAGAAGGCCGCACGCCGCAATCGACAGGATGAATGCCGGTACAAAACCCATTCCCGCCCGCAGCGCCACGCATGAGACGTACCCGCCCAGCATGAACACCGCGCTGTGCGCAAAGTTTGTCAGCTCCAGCACGCCGAACACCATCGAATACCCGATTGCCACCAGCGCATAGAAGCTGCCGATCGTCAAGCCGTTGACAATCTGTTGGAAAAACACGCTTTTGCACCCTCTTTCCACCGTTTTTGGATACAGTTCGGGCTGCGATCCGCAGGCGCGGGCCGCAGCCCGAACAGACAATGTTAAGCTGAACCGTTATCCATCGGCGTCAATCGGCAATCCGTACAAAGTTTGCCTTGTCGTCATATTCCCCGTTCCACTCGGTGTAGAAGAACTCGCGTTCCACGTTGCGGTTCTCATCCAGCTTGCAGTAGCCGCTGACAAAGTCGCGCCCGTCGCTGGCCAGCGCGATAATCTGATCGCGCAGGATATCCGGATCCGTCGTCCCGCATTCGTCAAATGCGTCCAGAATCCACATCGTCGCGTCATAAGCGCGCAGTGCAAAGTGGTCAAAGACCCCGTCGTATTTCTCCGCGAATTTCTCCTCAAATTCCGTAATCCGCTCGTCGGTCCCGTCGTTGAGGAACGAGGCCATAAACACCGCATCCTCGGCCGAATCGCCCGCAAGCTGCAGCGACTCCACCTTGTAAGCGGACGTCGTCACCAGCACGTCGATATCAAGTCCCAGGTCGTCAATCTGCTTTAAAAGCAACCCGCATTCGGTGTACTGACCCATGTAGTAAAGCGCCTCGGCGCCGGACTGCATGATCTTGGTCAGCGATGCGGAGAAGTCCTTCGTCTGGCCGATGATGAACGACTCGTTTGCCACCACTTCAAGGCCTTCTTCCTCGGCTGTGTTGACAAACGCCGCATCTACGGAAATACCCCAGTCGTTGTTGGAGTAAATCGCCGCAACCTTCGTGGCGCCGAATTCGTCCTTTAAGTACCGCGCGGCAACCTCGCCTTCGTAGGAGTTGACGTGCGACAGGCGGAAGGTGTAATCATACAGCGTCACATAGTCCTCGTGCGAGCAGGAAGGCGAAATCGTGATCACCTTCTCCTCGTCCAGCACTTCCGCCATCGCAAGCGCGCACGTCGAGCTGAACGGACCGACAACCGCCGCATAGCCGCCGCCGGCAATGATCTTGTTGGCGATGCTGACGGCCTCTTTTGCGTCGTTCTTGTCGTCGTAGCTGTCCAGCGTCACCTGCGTGCCGCCGCGGGCATTGTACGCCTCAATCGCCATTTCAATTCCGCGCTGGTAGTTGATGCCGTACTGCGCGCTGTCACCGGTCAACGGGCCGACCATCGCAAGCTTGATCTCGGCCGGTTTTTGTGTCTCCTGCGCCGTGTTTTGTTCCGTCTGCTGCTGACTTTGCTGCGGCGCATCGCTTCCGCAGCCAAACAGCAGCGTACATGCCAATGCAAGTACCAGTAATACGCTTGTCAGTCTTTTCATCCGTTTTCTCTCCTTACATCGAAATCATTCTGCCGTAGTGAACTTGTGCCGCAAAAAAACGCCGCTGCGGCATTTGCTCTTCGCAAAATTTCTTACCAGTGCATCCTATTCCGTTTCAGACACAGAAATTCGAAACTTCAAACCGTTTTCATCAACGCGCGGCACATCTGCCGTTTTTACAGTCTGCCGGCATGCCGTATATACGAAAAAAACGCATAAAAAAAACGGCCGTACGGCCGTTTTTTTATCGTTTTGCTCAGAACTCGTTGACCACCTCGCGCACCCAGGAAAGATGCGAAAGCGGCGTGTCGCTTGGAACGGTGCAGTCCGCGCCGACGATGAAGCCCACGCGGTTGACGCTTTCCAGCAGCCGGCGCGTGAAGGCCTGGATGTCCTCCTTGGAGCCGACGTTAATCAGCCCGCCGGGCATCTGGTCAAAGCCGCCGATGACGGGCTTGCCGCCAAAGAGCGCGCGGCCCTCTTCAATGGAAACGCCCTCCACGTGTACGGCCCAGTTAAACGCCGCCACGGGATAATCCCGATACAATTCCAGGTAATTTTGCGCGCCGTGGTAGCCGCAGATATGCAGCAGCTGATATTCGCCAAGTGCATTGGCCGCCTCCAGCACCGCAAGCTCAGAAGGCATGACGATGCGCTGATAGGTTTCCGGCGCAATCACACGCTGGCAGTCGTTGACCGAATAGTAAATGCCGTCGGCCGTACCCTCGGCCATGACGATCTTAGCAAGATGCGCCATGTCCTGTCCCAGAACCTCCAGCGCATGGCGCACCGCCTCGGGGTCCTCCTGCAGGAAGGCATTGACCGTATGCAGTTCGGAAGAATCGTTCAGATAGCGCGTGAGGTTAAAAAGCGGCGAAAAGATGTTGTAGAACATCATGCGATCCTGCCCCGCATAGCCGCGCACCGTGCGCGCAAGCTCGACGCTGGCGGCAAAATACGCATGATCGTGCGGCAGCGGCGCAAAATCATACAAGTCCTTTGCCGTGTACACGGCCGGCATCGTATTGGCCGGACGGCAGAACAACCCGTCCGTCATGACCTTGACAAAATCCGGGTCAAACGCTTCGATGTACGCCTTATGCCCGGCGTAGTTTTTCTGCATCAATTCCGGGTGCATGACGCCGATATTGAGCTGGTCATCCGTCAGGAAATGAAACCAGAACCCAACGGGAATGCGCTCGGCCGGTTCGTTGTGCAGAACCTTCTTGATCAGTTCACGTCTGTCTTGCATGGAAAATGAATCCTCCTTAAACTATGACATTGCATGCATCTAAAAAGCGCCGGAATCCGCGCTCAATGATCCCGCGTCAAAAAGCGCTGCAGCACCTTGCGCAGCCGCGGCGCAAAAATCGAAGCAACGGCAATCTTCAGCGCGTCTCCAAACAGAAACGGCAATACGCACGCAGCAAGCGCAGCGGCAAGCGTTCTGCCGCTTTGCAGCACAAACCAAGCTGTCCCTACGACATACAAAAGAACCGTGCCCGCAACCATCGCCACCGGATACATCCAGATACAATCGGGCTTTTGATCAATCAGAAACGCCGTCAGCACGCTCATCGGCAAAAAGCCCACGATATAGCCGCCGGTAATGCCGGCAACGCGCTGAAATCCGCCGGTGAACCCGGCAAACACCGGAATGCCCACGCAGCCGATCAGAATATAAAGACAAAGCGCAACCGCGGTGCGCTTTGCGCCCGCCACGGCCGCCACAAAGTACATCGCAAGCGTTCCCAACGTAATGGGAACCAGCCCCGCCGGAATGCTGATCGGCGCCAAAATACAGATGATCGCCGCCAAAAGGGCCGTGTAAACCATGTTGCGTGTCTTTGTGCTGTTCATGCAGGTCTCCTTCATCATTGAAGTTTTCTGTTTCGGAAAGATCGCAGTTGACACATCGATACTGCGTCCGTATATCAGGATGATTATACCATATCGCGCAGGCAATGCGCCATTGTTTTTTCCCTGCCGCGTGCGCCAGGAACCGCTTTTCGCGCGCCGCATTTTGTGGTATGATAGCACTATCGATTATTCTTGGGAACGGGACGTTCCGACAGGAGGTAAATTTCATATGGCTTTGATTGGTCTTGACGTCGGCGGTACGGGCGTAAAGGCGGTCGCGTTCACCGACGGCGGCACAATTCTGTCTTCCGCCTATCAGGAATACGACATGATTCAGGATCATCCCGGCTGGTACGAGCTGGAGCCCGCCCAGATCTTTGAAGCGGCGCGCGGCGTGCTGAAAAAGGCCGCTGCGCAGTGCCCCGAAGAGGTGCTGGGCATCGGCGTGTCTTCCTTCGGCGAGTCCTTCGTCTGCCTGGATGAAAACGACAACATCTTAAGCCGCAGCATCATGTATCTGGACAACCGCGGCGAGGAATACGTGCAGGAAATGACCGGCAAACTCGATTTGAAACAGTTTCGCCTGCGCACCGGCTGCGTGCCGCGCAATCTGCAGTCGGTCTACAAAATGCGCGTGCTGGAACAGTATCATCCGGGGACGCTTGCAAAGACGAAGAAGATTCACTTCATCGCCGACTTCATTCTCTCCCGTCTGGGCGGCGAACACTACACCGACTACGGCCTTGCCGCAACGACCGGCGCATTCGATATCAATCAAAAAACCTGGATTGACGATATGTTCCGCTGGGCGGGGCTTGACCCGGCCGTGCTGCCCACGCCTACGGCCGCCGGTACCTGCATCGGGAAGCTGTCGCCTTCCGCCGCGCAGGATCTGGGCCTTAAAAGCGGCATTGTACTGATCTCCGGCGGACACGATCACGTGCCAAGTTCCCTTGGCTCCGGCGTCTACCGCGCAGGCATCGCCATGAACGCCATCGGTACGGTCGATACCTTCATGTTCATCACCGACGACGGCGACATGATGCACCATTACGAGGGCACCTACGGCTTTAAAAACCACCTTCTGCCCGGCCATTATCAGATGATGCCCGGCGGCAACTTAACCGGCGGCGTGCTTTTGAAGTGGTTCCGCGATCACATCGGCAAATATGAAAAGAACCTCTGGGCCGCGCAGGGCAAGGATTTCTATACCGAATACGAAAAGCAGATGCCAAAGACCCCGACGGATCTTCTGGTGCTGCCCCGCTTCGGCGGCTACGGCACGACGTTTGCCGAGCGCGCGGGAATCCTGAATCTGACGCTTTCGACGACCAACGAGGAAATCTACCGCGCCTTCATGGAGAGCGAGACATATGAAATGTACACGCCCCTGAAGCACTACATGGACAACAATAAGCCCTTAACCGGCGTTACCGCCGTCAACGGCGGCGCAAACTGCGATACCTACATGCAGATCCGCGCCGATATCTACAACCTCCCCGTTACGACCGTCGACTGTCCGCAGCCCGGCGCGCTTGGCGACGCCATGCTCGCAGGCATCGCCGCGGGCGTCTATGCCGATGTGCATCAGGCCGTGGCCGACTGCGTCAAGGTTCGCCGCGTCTTTACGCCCGACGCGGAAAATCACGCCTATTACATGCAGATGTACGAAAAATACCGCAAGGTTTACGACTTCATGCGCCAGATCGAGTGCAGGGCGCAGTCTTAACCCCTTTTGCCGCAAAGGACCGCATTTTCCCCCCCACCGCCGGCGGGAAAGGCGGTCCTTATCTTCTGGATTGCGAATATGCCGTTCCCTGTCTTCTCCCCCGTGTCCGCACCGCAATGGACGCGGCGGCGCCGGCCTTTGCCATACGGTATAAAAAGGGGCTTACAAGCCACGTTCATTGCAGTCCCGGCCTTTGCCGCGCTTTGCATTCTTAATATCCCTGCCGCACTTGCCGGCTGTTTGATCAAAGCGCGCGGCCTTCCCCCCTCTTGCGTCACAAAACATTCGATTCTAAAATCCGATCTGTTTTCTTTAAAGGAGGTTTTTTCATGTCACAGCCCGTTGTTCTGGTCTGCATTCCCGTGCAAAAGCGGCACCTTGACCTCTTGCAGGCCGCCGCACCCGCATGCCGTCTTGTCTGCGCCGCCGCACGCGACGTCACGCACGAGATGATCGCCGGCGCCGACGTCGTCATCGGCAACGTTCCCGCCGCGCAGATTCAGGGCGCGCCGAACCTGAAGCTTTTGCAGCTGAACTCCGCCGGCACGGACGCCTATATCGCCCCCGGCGTGCTTGCGCCGGATACCGTCCTTGCCAACGCCTCGGGCGCCTACGGACAGGCCGTGGCCGAACACATGCTTGCCATGACGCTTGCGCTGCAAAAAAAGCTGCATCTTTACCGCGACGCACAGCGGCAGTGCATCTGGGGCGACGAGGGCGGCGTCACATCCATGTGCGGCGCAACGGTACTGTGCGTCGGCGCGGGCGACATCGGCACGCGCTACGCGCGCCTTGCAAAGGCGCTGGGCGCACACACCATCGGCATTCGCCGCCGCCACTTTGCGCCGGATGAGGCGCTGGACGCCGTGCGGCCGATGGACGACCTTGACGCACTGCTTGGCGGCGCGGACGTCGTGGCCAGTTTCCTGCCCGGCACGGGCAACACGCGTCATACCTTCGGACGCACGCGCCTTGCCGCAATGAAACGCGGCGCAATCTTCGTAAACGGCGGCCGCGGCAACGCCGTGGATACCGAAGCGCTGGTGGATGCGCTTAAAAACGGCCCGCTTTACGCCGCCGCGCTGGACGTCACCGATCCCGAGCCGCTGCCGGCGGATCACCCGCTTTGGACGATGCCCAACGCGCTTGTCACGCCGCATGTCTCCGGCGGTTTCCACCTGCCCCAGACCTTTGAACGCATCGTTCAGATCGCCGCGCGCAACCTTGCGCACTTTGCCTGCGGCGAGCCGTTTGAAAACGAAGTCGACCGCCAGAGCGGATACCGCAAATAAGAAAACAGGGACAAAAAAAGGCGCCGCAGACATGCGGCACACGACCGGCACGCACGGCCGCACGCAAAAAAAGCGCGCGGCCGTGTGTTTTTTATGCACAAAAAAGCGGCGCAGATAAAAAGAGATAAAAAAAGCGCGCTTTCCCGCAACGGGCGGGGCGCTTTTAACGCAGGCCCTCCCCCGATGGGCGCGGCGCTTTTGGCGCGTTCAGCGCCGCGTGTAATCGGCAAGTACAAGCGGACCCGCGCCGCCGCAGACACAGGCGGCATAGCCGTCGAACGGCAGCCGGATGCGGCAGCAGCGTACGCCGTCGATGACATTGCGCACGCCGCGTTCATCGGCGGCGTCGACGTTGTTGCGCAGCCAGCCAAGGCCGCAGCCGCGGTATTTCAAATACGCCTCCTTGGCGCACCAAAGATCAAAAAACATCTCCGTTCCGCTGCGGCGCACCAGATCGATTTCCCGCGCGCTGTACCAGCGCCGGATGACCCGCGCCACCGCCGCGGCACGCCGCACCTGGATATCCGCGCCCACCGGCGTCTGCGAAAACGCGCACATCCAGTAGCGCGCGCTGTGCGAAACCGAAAAACAAAGCTGCGGCGCTTCGGGAAAATACGGCTTTCCCTGCGGCAGCGTATCCAGAAAAAGATGCGGCGCAGTCAACCCGATGCGCGCGGCAAAATCGCGCGCGCATCCCAAAAGCAGCGCATGCGACGTACCCGCGTCCGCGTCGTATAAATAGATTCTGGTTTGTTCGCCGTGCCCTGTCACCTGCTGCGTTCGCGCCATCCTTCCCGCGCCGCATCCGCGCGCCCGTCTTATGCGGCGTCTTTTTTCTTCTCCATTATACCCAATGCGCATTTTCCGCGCAAGGCACGCGCCTGCGCCGCGTTTTCCCCTTTCGCCCGGGCGCGCGCTGTGCTACAATAAGGCAGAAGTTTTGTTCGTTGAGGTGTGCCTTTGTTATGGACTTTCAAACGGCCGTCGTGTATCTTGCCGCAGGATTTGTCATCCTTGTCAATCTGATCACGTTTTTGTGTTTTGCATCCGATAAGCGCCGCGCAAAACGCGGCGCGCGGCGCATTCCCGAATCGACGCTTCTGACGCTGGCCGCGCTGGGCGGCGCGCCCGGCGCGTGGCTTTCGATGCTTGTTTTCCGCCACAAGACGCGTCACGCGCGTTTTGCCTTCGGCGTTCCCGCGCTGCTCTTCGGCGAAGCGATCCTGCTTGCCGTGTATTTTATTCTCATGCTCCCATAATTTCCTTTAAGGAGGCTTTTCATGCAACAGAAAACATTCCCGCGCGCCGTGCCCGAATCGCTCGGCATTCCGTCCTCTGCGCTGATTTCCTACTTAAACGCGCTGCGCCGCCAGCGCGTGTGCCTGCACACGCTGCTGATCGTGCGCCACGGCCAGATTGCCTACGAGGCAAACTGGGCGCCGATGCGCTCGGATGAGCTGCACCGCATGTACTCGGTCAGCAAGTCCTTCGTCTCCGTCGGCATCGGCCTGCTGGCTTCGGAGGGCAAAATCCATCTGGATGACCGCGTCATCGACTACTTCCCCGACAAGGCCACGGCGCACCCGCATCCCTATACGGCAAAGGCCACGATTCGCGACATGCTGCGCATGAGCTCGCTTTTTGACGATCAGCCCTACGACGGCGCAAAGGATCTTGACTGGATCTCCTGCTTTTTCAACACCAAACCGCAGCACGAAAGCGGCATGGTGCACTGCTACGATACGATGGCCACCGTCCTTTGCACGGCGATCATCGAGCGCGTCAGCGGCCAGCGGCTGCTTGACTACCTGCGTCCGCGGCTGCTTGACCCCATCGGCTTTTCCAAAGACGCCTGGTGCGTCCAGACGCCCTGCGGCCTTTCCTGGGCCGGCAGCGGCATTTTGTGCACCGCGCACGACCTTGCCAGGTTTGCAAACGTCGTCATGCACTACGGCGAATTTGAAGGCAAACAGCTGCTTCCCCGCGACTACATGATCGAGGCTACGTCCTATCAGATCGGCAATATGATCAATTCCGCCAGCATTCAGGAAGGCTACGGCTACCAGTTCTGGCGCTTCCCCGAAAACGGATTCGGCTGCGTCGGCATGGGAAGCCAGCTTGCCGTCTGCCTGCCCGAGCGCGACCTGATGCTTGTCACCACGGGCGACACCCAGGAGCTTGACAAACGCCAGTACGCCGCCTATGACCTGTTCTACGACCTGGTGCTGCCGCAGATTGCCGATGCGCCCGTACCGGTGGATGAAACCGCCGCCCGCCGGCTTGCCGGCATGACGCAGAACCTGCAATTGCAGCTTGTGCCCGACAGCGCCGAAAGCCCCGTGGCCGCGCGCGTGACCGGCAAGACGTATCGCATGGACGCAAACCCCATGGGCATCACGCACCTTCGCTTCGACTTTGACGGCGACGAGGGCGTCCTGCACTACAAAAACGCCCGCGGCGACAAGGCGCTGCGCTTCGGCCTTGGCAAGCAGGTCATCGGCGTCTTTGACGAAACGCACTACTCCGGCGCGCGCATCGGCCTTGCAAAGGGCGCCGGCTACCGCTGCGCCGCAAGCGCCGCCTGGGACCGCGTCGGCGCGCTGACGCTGTACTGCTACATCATCGACGATTACTTCGGAACACTGAAGATGACGTTCGCCTTCGGGCCCGAGAGCGTTACGATGTATTCTTCCAAGGTCGCCGAATGGTTCCTGGACGACTACGCAGGCTCCGCCACCGGGCACCTTGCCTAATCGCAGTTGTAAAACCGTATACAAATTCGTGTCATTGTACTTTGCATGGGCGCCGCCCATGCATTTTTTTATTTCGAATTCCGAATGTACGGCGTCTGTTTTTCATGCTAATGTTCGGATTTTTAAGTGTTTTCGAGCTTTTTAAGCAAAAACAGTTCTTTTCTTAAAACCTGTTGACAAAATAATCCGAATGTATTACCATATCCGCGTCAAAACGTTTCACTTTTGCCATTATCAAATCATGAAGGAGCGTATACCAGTCATGCAGAAACGAAACGACGTCTTCAACTTCAAGAGCATCAAAGAGCGCGGCAGCAGCGTCGGCACGGAGATCGTCGCCGGCTTTACCGCATTCGCCACGATGGCCTACGTGCTTGCCGTGCACACGGGCATGATGATCGACGCCGGTATGGACGGCGCAGGCGTCATGCTTGCCACGGCTTTGATCAGCGGCGTCATCAGCATCGCGATGGGTCTTTACAGCAACATGCCCTTCTCGCTTGCTCCCGGTATGGGTACCAACGCAATCCTTGCCTATACGCTGGTTGCCGGCGGTATCTGCGACTGGCAGACCGGTATGGGTGTCGTCATGATCGGCGGTATCATCTTCCTTGTTTTGAGCCTGTTCAACATCCGTGAAAAG
>JAHZHV010000175.1 GCA_019420085.1 Christensenella sp. | reverse complement strand
CGCCGCGTGCGACGTTAAGAACATCCGATACATTTGCCATTACTTGGCATCATCTCCCCGTGTAAAATAATACGTCATAACGCCTCCATATGTCGTACAGTACAAACTCAGCAATTCCTTGGAAGGTTCCACGCCGCCCAGAAGCATCACCGCCAGCAATCCCGTCATAAGAAGCGTCACAATACTCTTTACGCAAAGCAGGTTTGAAAGTCTCCTTTTGAAATTCACGTTTTACCATTCCCCCCTTTGCCTTTTGTGTGCACTTTTAGAATATGCAAAAAAGCATTGCAATGTCCCATTTGTGCATCACGTCCGGAAATATATGTTGTAGAAAAGGCAATATCCAAAAAATACACCGCTGTACTTTTGACACAAATGTCATTACCATCAATTTAAAATATTAATTTTTCTTGCGATAAAGTATAGTATATCTTCTATTGACCGGACTGGGTTGTCATGCTATCGTTTTCTTAAGTCATCCGGTTATTTGCAAATTCCTGAACAGCGTGCTTGCTTCTGTCTGCATATTCGCTTTCCAACAGCGCTGTTACCGGAAATTCCGTTTCATTCTTACACACAGCAGTATACAGGGAGGGCCGTGTATGAGCGTAATCTCGATTACACATCTGACCAGAGATTTCGGCAATGCAAAAGGTGTATTTGACTTATCGCTTTCGATCGAAAAAGGCGAAGTGTTTGGTTTCCTGGGACCAAATGGTGCCGGAAAAACAACAACAATCCGTCATTTAATGGGCTTTATCCGTCCCCAGCAAGGCACATGCAAGATCAACGGCCTTGACTGCTGGCGCAATGCAGCCACCGTTCAGCGAGACTTAGGCTATATTCCCGGAGAAATCGCCCTTTTCCCCGAAATGGACGGCCATCAGTATTTGCGTTTCATTCAAAAATATCGCAGCTGCGCAGCAAACAACCGTTTACAGGAACTGCTGGATCGTTTTGAATTAAATCCAAAAGGAAAGATTCAAAAAATGAGCAAAGGCACAAAGCAGAAATTAGGCATTGTGTCGGCATTTTTACATGATCCGAGTGTCCTGATTCTGGATGAACCAACCAGTGGTCTGGATCCACTGATGCAAAACCGTTTCATTGAACTGATTGAGCAAGAAAAAAAGCGCGGCAAAACGATCTTTATGTCCAGTCACCTGTTTGAAGAAGTCGAGCGTACCTGCCAACGCGTGGGTATGATTCGTGCCGGTAAACTTATTACAGTCGATCACATCGAGCATCTGCGCCAGCGTCATCTGCGCACCTATCGTGTCGCATTGCAGGATACAAAAACAGCTGCTGCATTTGCAAGGGATTTTCACGGCACCATCGATACTGCAGATCCTTGTTGTGTTACGTTAACTGCGCGGCAAACGTTAGAAGAAATTTTTCTGCATGACTATTCACAGGAGGAACTGTCATGAATTTCACGCTCTATAAACTTGAATGCAGACGTTCCATCAAAATTCTTGTCATATTTGCCGCTATCCTGTCGATGTATATCTCCATGATCATATGGATGTATGACCCGCAAATGGCCGGCGCCATCCGGCAATTCGAATCGCTGATGCCGGAGCTGATGTCTGCCGTAGGTATGACAGGTGCAACAGATACGTTGGAAAGCTTTTTGTCCTGTTACCTATACGGTATGATTCTGCTGGTATTTCCAATGGTTTATACGATCATCCGCGCCAATGGACTGATTACAAAATACATTGAACAAGGCTCCATGACTTGGCTGATTGCCGCACCGGTGAAACGTACGACTGTAGCACGTACGCAGCTTGCCACGCTTGTCAGCGGCATCACAGTCTTAATTGCCTATTGTACTGTGCTGGAATATCTGGTCAGCGAGGCGCTGTTTCCCGGTGAGCTTTCGCTCACAGCGCTGCTTCGACTCAACGGCGGTCTTTTCTGTCTGCAGCTTTTTATCGCAGGCGTATGTTTTGCAAGCGCATGCCTGTTTGATGAAACGCGTCTCAGCCTTGCATTTGGCGCCGGTATTCCAACTGTGATGTACATCATGCAAATGCTGGCCAATATGGGTGGAAAGCTGGAAAACATCCGTTATGCAACGTTTTTTACTCTCTTTTCTCCCGATAAGCTCCTTGCAGCAGAACCGTCTGCATTATTCGGCGTCTTCATTCTTCTGGGTGCCGCCATCCCGTTGTATGCTGCTGCGGTCATGATTTTCGC
>JAHZHV010000174.1 GCA_019420085.1 Christensenella sp. | reverse complement strand
TGGGATTTCGGTGAGCGGGACGGTGAGCACAGAGAGTATTTCATTTTGCAGAAGTACATCCAATATACGTTTTATCGCCTGACACTGGAAGATAAGGTTCTGGAAAGCGACGACGGCACGTTTGCCGCGTTCAATACCGGACTGGTTACGGCGCATTATGATGATATTTATGCCTGCTTTGAGGCAAGCGAGGGCGACTATGCGACAAAGTGGCGCTTCCTTGAATTCTGTACCAAGGGCCGTCGCGGAACGGGTAAACGGCTTGTGGACTGCTTCAATCCGCTGCCGCAGCCGGCGTCCTATTTTGAGCGGAAAGAGGATCTGCTGTTTGACCTTGAAAAAGATCTGCATACGGATTACGACCATATTTTGCTTGATAATGTTTCGCGGTTGCCGATTTCCTTCCTGCAGGAGGAATGCCGCGGCTTTGGCGATGCGCTTTCCTGCATTCAGCGTGCACAGCAGACGGTGGGCTTTGAACGCAAACAGGCGTTTCGCGCGCTGGCGCAGTGTATCGATGAGGACCCGCTGCTGTTTAACCGCCTGCGCAACCGCATTGCGGATGCCATTGAACTTGCGAAAAAACAGGTTCGCTGGAATTTTAAAACGGCGATTCCCTGTTACTTTCCCACGCGCAATATCATGAGCCTGATGCTGCCACTGTCTTTGCGTGGCGATGGAGTGGCAGACGTTGCGCTGGTTGTGGAACTGATGCGTTCCGGCAATTACCAGGGACAGACGATTTTGACATTGCAGCAGGCTTATATTGACGGACGGCTTCTGTGCCGTCCCAACAGCGACTGGCTGGATACGCACATCATGCGGCAGGAGGACGATACGGCGCATGATGAGGCGGACAATCTTTGAACCGCATAACGCTGTACGGCAAAAGGGGAAGCGCGCGAAATGAAAACGCGCGCTTCCCCTTTATTTATGATGGCAGGGTTTTGTTATGAACCGCAGGCATGCGTTTTTTTCAGAAGGCGGTGATAGCAGGGGTCCTGTGCGCCGGCCTGCGTGCAGGCCTCCAACATGCCGGCGTCGATCATGCGCTGCATGCGCAGTGCAAGCCACGCGTCTGAAATGCCGGGCGTGTATTTGCCAAGCACCGCGCCGATGACGCGCGCCTGGTGGAAGGTTTCGGGCTGCGCGTCGATTTCATGCAGTATAAACGCGTCGTACAGCGTTTCCGGCGCGCTGATCAGTCTGCCATTGACGACGGCGCGCAGCGGCGCGTTTTCACTTTGCAGCTTTGTCCACACCTTTGCCATGGCGCGCAGGCGTTCGGATGAGACGGCCTGCACCGCCTGCGCCAGCGCGCCCCAGTGACGGGGGGAAATCTCGCCCCAGCAGCAGTGCTGCGTCACGGTGCGGTCGCCTTCGCGCACAAACGGCGGCAGCGTGACAAGCCGCACGTCTGCCTGCGCATGGCCCGCGCGGCAAAGCTGCCAGGCAAGAAAGTACAGGCCGCATGCCTCGTCCGGGTTATCGCTGCAAAAGATGCGGAGCGCTTCCCCTTCGGCAACGCCGGTCATGATGCGCGCCAGGGCGCGGCGTCCGGTTTCCAGCATCTGGCGCGCGGTTTCCGCTGCGCCGGGATAGACCTGCATCAGCATTTCCAGCGCAGAAAGCCGCATGTCGCTCAAAGCCGGCTCTGCGATGGCCCCGACGCTGAGATACAGGGGAAGACAGACGATATTCTGCCGCGTGTTTTGCAGGGGGATAAACCGCGCGCAGCGGCGCTTTGTCTGCATCAGCTGCCGGCAAAGCAGGTGAAACCGAATGCGGGAAGGCGGCTTGCGGCCGATCAGGCCGACGCTGCATGCGCGCCCGCGCCCTGTCTGTGCGACGGCGGCGGCAATGGCGCCGCCTGCGCTTTCACTGAATACGACTTCCAACATGAACAATTTGCCTCCTAAAAAGCGAAAACGGCGCCTGCAGGAAGCGGGGCGCCGCTTTTTTTGATCGCGCCTACGCGCAGGACGGCGCGCCGCCGGTCAGCGCTTCCAGCAGCGCATTGCAGCCGCGCAGAATTTCCGCATACGCCGTGGCAAAATCGCGCGTGTACCATGGGTCGGAAATGCTGCGGGATTCCCCTGCGAACGCAAGCAGCAGCTGTACTTTTGCCTGCGGGTCACCGCCTGTGATGCGGCGCACGTTTCGCAGATTGGATTCGTCCATGACGGCGATAATATCAAAGCGGTCGTAGTCGCCGCGCGTCATCCGGCGCGCGTGCCGCGCCTGAAACGGTACGCCGCGGCGGCGCAGCTCCTCCTGCGCGGCGTAGTAGATGTCATTGCCGGTTTCCTCGTCGCTTACCGCGGCGGATTCCACGAGAAATGCCCCGTCCGCGCCGTTTCGGCGCAGCAAATCGCGCATGATAAACTCCGCCATCGGCGAGCGGCAGATATTGCCGTGGCAAACAAACAGGATACGCACGGGCTTCTTCTTTTTGATGGCATCGGATAGGGTTGGAACATGCGATACTTTCCGCGGCATTTTTTTCTCCTCTTTTTTACGCAGTTTTTTACGGCAGCGGGGGAATGGTTCCCGCGCTTTGTGCGGGACGCAGGCGGTTTGCGGCCGGGCATGCCGGCACGATGGCGCGCGGCGTCCTTCGGCGGACGCGCAGGATGGTATCATCATATCACACGCAGCAGATTGACGCCAGCATGCGCGATGCCTATATAATAGGTTGCGGAACACATACGCGCGCCCGTGCGGCAGACGCAAAAGCGGCGCGCGGCATTTGACGTGCAGTGCCGCTGCATCCGGCGCCCGGGGC
Source organism: Christensenella sp. (assembly GCA_019420085.1). Lineage (GTDB taxonomy): Bacteria > Bacillota > Clostridia > Christensenellales > Maliibacteriaceae > RGIG9107. The sequence goes on along the minus strand of JAHZHV010000174.1, from coordinate 1,226 downwards.
GTGTGTTCGATCATGCCGGCGGGAAGCGGGCAGCTGTGACCATGGAGGTGAATATTCTTGCACGCAACAAAGAAATCCCTGATAGGCAGTGCACTCTGCCATCCGATCAAATGGATCATCCGCTTTGCGGTCGTGTTTGTCGTCGCGTATCTTGCCATTACGCTGCTTTCAAACTACCTGCCTTTTCTGGCCGGATTTTTCTTCCATACGGGGTTCGGGGAAGCGGTATACTATATCCTCGTTGCGTATCTGTCCATGCGATGGGTGCGCCGCAGCGTGCAGGCGGACGCGGAGATAGACGCGCTTACGGGCATGAGCCGCGCGGAGCAAAAGGAGCAGAACCGCGCGCGCAATGGGCGCGGCAGCCGGTTTTTTGCAGTACAGGCATAACCAGAAGCTGGCGCAGGAAGCGGCGGCTGCACGGCGGCGCAGTACAAGCGCGCAAGTCCAGGCGCAGTACTACTACAGGAAATCGCGCGACGCATATTATCGCGGAGACAGCGACGCCGAGCGGGCGTACGCACGGGAAGCGGAGCGATGGCGGAACGTATAACGCAAAAAAGCAGGCATGCGCATGCCTGCTTTTTTTCTTTTGCCGTGTAGGGCGGATAAAAAAGAGCCCGCCTGCCATGCGGATGCGTTATCCCCGCAGAATCGATGCGCGCGCACTGCCTCCGGCGGGCGGCGCTGCAAGCGTCTGCTGCATCAGGCCGTGCCGGTTGCAGTACAGGTACAGGACGCCCCTGCGGGGAAGGCGCAGGCGGCACTGGGCGTCACCCTCCGGATAAAACCGGATCAGCTCCATGCGCGCGGGCGTTACACAGGCGGCAAAGCTGATAAAATGCGACTTGGCCATCGGATGGTCGATGCTTAAAAACGTCTCGTCCTCGACGGGCTCCAGACGGATGGCGTGCGCCTCGTCGACGGGCTCTGCCTCCAGCGCGGGCAGGCTTACGCCGCAGCAGCTGACGACGGCGTCGCCCATTGTGTGGATGACGTTGCCGCAGATGGGGCAGACATAGAATTTGGCCCGCAGCAGGTTGGCGCAGCGGTTGCGGTTGACGACCTCGCTGCCGGACAAAAGCTCCGTCATGGATACGCCCAGCGCTGCGCAAAGCGGTTCCAGCATGCAGATGTCGGGCAGACCGCGCCCGGTATCACATAGTTAAAGATATTGGTGTCATTTAATCAATTTTGCCGATAAAGCGGTAGAAGATTTCTACCTC
>JAHZHV010000173.1 GCA_019420085.1 Christensenella sp. | reverse complement strand
CCGCCTGTGGCATTATGCGCCAGCATATAGCAAACACATGCATCACTTAGCTGCACCATGCGCCTGTTGCGCGCAAGGGGCGCCGTGCGCGATACCTGCTGACATACAATTTCCACATTGGCGGCCTCCAGTGCCGCAAGACGCAGGCGGCAGCCCTGTGCCGTCCAGCTTCCAAACCAATCGGCATACGGCGCGACAATCCACAGTTCCACACCGCCAAACTGCTTTTTATGCGCGATTACAGCTTCCGCCGCAAGCAGATCAAATCCATCCGCACCGCCGGAGAGAAAGCGTGTATAACCCTGCCGTGCCATATCTGCAATCTGCGCATCCAATACGCGGCGAATCTGTGTTTCACTGTGCCGCAGTTTTCTGTGTCCGCTGAAACAGCACACTTTCCCGTCCATCTGCGTGCCTCCTGCCTGTATATATACACGATCTTCGATTCATTATACAAAACAAATATATCAACGTCAAAGTTTTCAGCAAAAAACGACACGATAAACATTGTTTTTTTGATGCATCCGCATCGGGCAAACCGCTTGACAAACACATCGTCAAGCGCTCAGAATAAAACAGGAATTGCACAGCCATACGGCTGTCTGATGGAGGTAGCAACCATGAATCTACGCGCCATTGTCGCGCAGCTGCAAAACTGTCCCTGCGGCCGGGTTCACGACGTCGCCATCGACGATGTACGCATCGAGCAGGGGCTCGTACATCGCGCAGGCGAAGTCCTTTTGGAAAACAATTTTCCGCGCCGCATTCTGCTGGTGGCAGACGACAATACGCTGCGCGCTGCCGACGGCATTACGGCATCCCTTGCTTTGTGCGGCTATCAATTTGATCTGCGCCGGTATGAAAACCTGCGCACGGCACATATGCAGCAGGTGGACCAAATCGCCGCACAGCTTGCCGGCTATGACGGCGTACTGTCCGTTGGCACAGGATCGCTGAACGACATCTGCCGTCTTGCCGCATATAAGGCCGATGTTCCGTTCGCCATTTTCGCGACTGCACCGTCCATGGACGGCTTTGCTTCCTGCACCGCACCGATTACCGTAGACAACTTCAAGCGCTCCTATCCGGCACGTCAGCCGTCCGTCATTCTCGCCGACACCGACATCCTTGCCGCGGCACCCGGCTTTTTGAAGGCAGCCGGCTTCGGCGATGTCATCGGTAAATTTGTCGCGCTGGTGGACTGGCAGGCCTCGGCTCTGGTCACGGGAGAATATGTCTGCGACGCAATCCTGCGTCTGACACGCCAGGCCGTACAGGACGTCGCATCGGCCGCGCCGCAGATTTCCAAAAACGATCCCCGCACGGCCCAGAAACTGATGGAAGCGCTTGTCATTACCGGCATCGCCATGACATTTGCCGGCTGTACGCGCCCCGCTTCCGGTGCCGAACACATCGTCTCTCATTTCTGGGAAATTCAAAAGCTGGCCGCAGGAGAAATTTCCGATTTTCACGGCAAGAAAGTCGGTATTGCCTCGATCATTGTCGCCGGGATTTATCATAAACTTGCCGGTCTTGAACAGATCGAGCCTGTTAACTGTTCCCCCGACTGGAACGCCGTGGAGGCAGCCTACGGCGCCAATTTCATGCAGCAGATCCGAATTGAAAACAATCCGCCGCTGACAGAGCGCATCGACTGTGAGGCGCTTCGGCGTGCCTGGCCGCAGATTCGCAGCCTTATCCGGCGGGAACTTCCCACGTGCGAAGCACTGCTTGCCATGATGCAGGCCGCAGGTGCTGCAACGCGCCCCTGCGAAGCGGACGTGGATGACGATCTGGCGCGGCGCGGCATTCGCTACAGCGGCTATATGCGCGACCGCTTTACGCTCCTTCGCATCATGCCGATGCTTGGACTGTGTGACTGGATGGTTCCTTAAAAAACAACATACGCGCCTTTAAACAAAAGGCCTCACGGCGTTTCTTTTCGCCGTGAGGCCTTTGTGCGCAGGTTGCACCGCCGCCCTTTTTTGGAAACTGGGCACCTTCCGCAAGCGGCAAGCCGTCTTGCTGCACCTTGTGCTGCATGCAAAGTCCATTGCCCATTTGCTGTTCCATTTATAAAAGCCAATGCAGACTGCCGGCTTCTTTTTCCCCTTATGCGCCGTATCGCTTCCGCGCTGACACAGCGGGCATTCTCTGCCGTATCATCCAATGGCGCAGACCGTCTTATCCGCGCCGGATTGGACATCCGTCAAAATACCCGATCTCCGTTTTGCGCCTCGTCGCCCGGTGCAAGCAATGCCGTTCCGGCCGGCGAATCGGTTCCCAGCACCAACACCTGGCTTGAAAAGCCCGCCACGCGCCGCGGCGGCAAATTCACAACGGCAATGACGCGCCGTCCCACAAGCGTCTGCGGCGTATACAACGCCGTCAACTGCGCCGAAGACTGCAAAACGCCAAGTTCGCTTCCAAAATCAATCCACAGACAATACGCCGGCACACGCGCCTTTTCATTCACCTGTGCGCGTATCACCGTCCCCACGCGCATATCCACGCGGTCAAAATCTTCGATCGTAATCAAAATCTCTCTCATCATTTCAAATCATACTGCGCGCATGTGACAGCGTCGCCGTCAGGTACGCATATTTCACAGGCGAAAAATCGTCCGTTCCGACAAATTCATAATACTTTTCATGATTCACACAGATACAAAGCAATCTGCGCTGCACGGTTGTAACATCCGTAATATCCGCAATTGAAATGCTGAATGTGACGTCACCGCTGATCTGCAGCCGGTCGGCATACAGTGCAACCGTACCGCGTGTCAGATGCTTCGTCGACGGAGGCGACACCGTATAACTGTTTACCGTAATATTGGCATCCTGCGTAAGCGGCGTATCCGCCTGCGCCTGTGCGCACAGCTGCTGCAGCCTGTCCTTCTGCCATTGGTACCACTGCGCAATCGTCTCAAACGGTGCGGGATCCGTTGTCAGAGAAACAAACCGAAGCAATGGGTTCAATCGCAGCTGCAGTCCGCAATCGCACCAAAACCGATCGCCTTTACTGTGCAGCGTGGAAATACCGCCGCAGCGCGGGCACAGGAACAATGCGCTTTGCAGACACTGCGCACGCGCGCGTCCCCGATATCCCTCGCTTTTGTGCGCGTAAAAGTCAAAGTATGTCTCCTGCGTCATCACCGTTTCAATCTGCTGCGCTGACATCTGTTCCAGTTCCCGTGCCGTATATACGCGCACAATTCTGCCGTATGCCTGGCCGCGGGCTGCATATTTTGCCCAGCGCGGCGACAGGGCGAATGTATTTTCCAGCCGCATTGTCACAAGATTGCATCCGCTGATCTTGACCAGGCGTCCAAGGCCCGGCATATTATCGCCGGAAACGCCGCTGTAAGTCATATTCCCCTCCGGGAAAATCAGGATATTGGCGCCTTTTTTCAGTTGTTTAATCATCGTAAACGCCGTCTGACTCTCCGTGCGCGTCTTGACACGTGTTATGGTATCAAAACAGGCATCCATCATCTTTGTCAACAGTGCCTTGCGCTTCAGATGTTCCGAAAGCACAAACTGCAGCGGCTGCGCAAAGCAGACCGCACAAAACAGCGGGTCAATGCCCGCCGTATGATTGGCAACGATCAGCGTGCCGCCCTCGGGCAGCGCGGCTTTATCATGCCGGTATCCATAGCGCAGGCGCAAAAAGCAATCCACCGCCTTGCGCAGCGGCGTATAAAAAAACATGCGATATGCCTTTGAATTGTGCATGCAGCGCCTTCCTTTCTTTTTATGACCGTATAAAAATATTATAAAGGTCGTTGGCACATGATTCAACTTAAGATGATCTTAGCGCTTCGTGAACTCAATGCGACATGAAAAAAGCGCGTCTGCCGCAATGGCAAACGCGCCTTTTGTCCAATAATCTTCGCTCAGAAATTAGTCTTCGATGATGTTGGCAACGACGCCTGCACCAACCGTACGGCCGCCCT
>JAHZHV010000172.1 GCA_019420085.1 Christensenella sp. | reverse complement strand
TGTGCTGTCATGTCAATCCTCCTAATTTCAATCGCCGCGCACCGCAAATAGCGACGCCTACGGCATTATCACTTGCAAGCGCCGAATCCGCATAAGAGATACGCAGGATACGGCACTGTTTTTTTCTTCGTTCTTCCACAAGCCGGCGCAGCGTAGCGCTGGATGCAACGCCTCCCATCAGCAGCATCTGTTCGATACCGGTGTGTTCATAGGCATGTATCATCCATTTTACAAGCGACCGCGCAACAACGCTGTAAGCCTGCATGGCAACAAGCTGCGGCGCATCTCCTGCATCGATCCGCCGCAGCAGTGCAGAAGTCGGTCCGGAGAAACTGACCCGAAGATCCCGTACGCTGGCAGGAATCCGATGCAGCTGCAAAGGATCCTCTACGCTGCACGCCTGCGCCAGTTTTTCCATATGAACCCCAGCTGGGAACGCAAGCCCCAGAGCAACGCCGGTACGATCCATCAGCTGACCTGCGCTGCAGTCATCCGTCGCACCCAAAAGCTCCGCTTCAAACGAATCCGGATCCACGCGCAGCATCTCGCATGTACCGCCGGATAAGTGAATTGCAGCAAAAGGCGTCGTATAAACAATGCCGGAAGCAATCGTCGCCGCCAGAAGATGGCCCATCTGATGAGAAGTTGTATAAAGCGGTACGGCATAACATGCCGCAATCGTCTTGGCAAACGAATGGCCCGCGCGAAAAACGGGCATATAGGAACCTTCTGCATCGCGCGGTGCAACCGACACGCACACACAACGCACCTGATACGCCCCCATCTTATCCAAATCCGACAAAAGCTGCCGAAACAACTCCGGCAGCTGAAGAACATGTTGATAAAGCGCGTCACTTTGCCGCAGGCCACATTCTCCCTGCTTCACAGGAAGCACGCGTCTTTGTTGTGCCACAAGCACGCCGTCTTCATCTACAGCGGCAAGCGACGTTGTATAACAGCTGGTGTCCACGCCGATGCATACGCCGCGTTTCATATTCATGACTCCGCTTCCTGCTGTTTGGCAAGTCTGGAGGCTAATGTAGAAAGCATTCCATTGATGAAATTCGGCGTATCATCACCGCCATAACGCTTGGCAAGTTCAACCGCTTCGTTGATCGAAACGCTGACGGGAATATCCTCGCAGTTTTCCATCTCATAGACGGCAAGCCGCAAAATAGACAGATCCATCTTACTCATGCGATCGATACGCCAGCGCTGGCTGATTGACGCAATCGTCTCATCAATTTTTTCGCAATGCAGCGGTATCTCCTGCATCATGCGCTCGACATATGTCATATCACGCGTCTCAAGCTTTGGTTCCTGCAACGTATACTCCAGTGCATCCTGCCATGTACCACCGTCCATAGCCCACTGATATAACAACCGCGCGACCGTTTCGCGCGCTGCGGTTCTACTCATTCATGGTCCTCCCGAAAGCGAAAGATCCGCCGCAGCGATTGACCAAGCGGCGTATCGGAAACATAGATTTTCCCAAAAACAAAGCCAAGCAAAGCGCAAAAAACCAGAAATACCGTCTTCCAGAAGCCCAGAGACAGGATAATTGCGCCGGCAAGCAAACCAATGCCTGCTCCCCAAACGCCAGCTTTATGTCCGCGATAAAAATGGAGAAGTTTATCCTTCATCGCCGCCGCGCCTCCTTCCCTTATTTAACGCGCGGCGTCACAACCGCCGTGGAAGTATCGTCCTGTACACAGCCGGTCACGTTTACATCGACGCCGGATACCTGCATGCCCAATCGATCCGACACATAGCGCATCACACGAAGCTGCATTTTATCCACGACATCCGGAACCACTGCGCTGTGCGTCACACTGACGGAAATATTATAGGAAACTTGTCCGTCATGCGTATCGACATGCACCCGTACATCCCGTACTCCGGAAACACCTTTGGCCGCTAACTCCGCCATTTTTTCAAGCGCCGCCGCCGTAATGGAAACAGAACCGCCCTTTTCATCCTTTAAAAGCATATCAGGCGCCTGTTTGCCTGTAATGGGAAGAATGCAATAAACCGCCAACAGGGCTACAAACAGCACGCAAATGACAAGAACTGCAACGCGCTGTAAAAAGGAAATCTGCTGCAGCGCAGCAATAAACTCCATGCGCAGGCCGTCGCTGATCATGACTGCTGCAGCACATGCGCAAAGCATCGTC
>JAHZHV010000171.1:3439-15320 GCA_019420085.1 Christensenella sp. | reverse complement strand
TCGATCAATTCTGCAACAACGCCGCAAACGCAGTCCTTCAAAGACGCATTGCTGGAGGCGTCGCGCAGCAGGTTGCGTACGCAGGTATTGAATCCTTCGTAATCCTGCTTCATCTGGCGCAGCATTTTCATACGCGCGCGGCTTTGCCCAAGTTCATCATGCAGCTGATGCATGCGATCGCGCGTGGAACGCTCCTGACGCGACAATTCCGCAATTTGACTTAACAGTGTATTGCGCTGCGCCTCCACAACGCTTTGCCGATCCTGCGCTTCCTGCACCGATGCACGTTCCTGTTCCAGTTCCTGTGCCGCAAGTTCTTCCTGCCGCACGGCAATTTCCACTTCATCCGCGACACTGTGCATGCGTTCCTCAAGACTGGTACGCATCGTTTCAAGCTGGCTTCTTCTGCTTTTTAAGTCGGACATGCGGTTCAGCCGGCGAATCATGTCTTCCTTTGTCTTTTCAAGCTGCGTCTCCTGCTGCTGCAGCAGACGTCCCTGCGTTTCAAACTCCGCTTCCAGCGCCGCCAATTCCTCACGGCGCTGCTGCTGCACAGCATCGGCATCCGCGCTGGACGATGTGAGCGTCTCCAATTGCGTCACAATCTGCGCCTGCCGCACGGATTTTTCTTTTTCATCCGCATCGATGCGCGCCTTTTCACGCGCGCCGGCAGCAAGGCGTTCCTGCAGTACTTTCAGCTGGCCCCGGCCTTCCTGTTCCTGCGCCGTTGCAGCAACCATCTGTTCACGCAGCTGAACAGCATGCACTTCCTGCTGCCGAATTGTTTCAAACAGTGCTTCTTCCTGCGTTTGCAGCGCATTTCTGTTTTGCTCATTTAAGGCAAGTTCATCCTGAAGCTGCTGCGCAAGTGCATTTTGTTCGGATACGCGTTGCTGATTGCGCTGCGTCTGATGTAAAAACAGGTTGACTTCTTCGTAGCGCAGCTGATCCCGCAAAACAAGATACTGCCTTGCATCCTCACTTTGCTGCCGCAGCGGCTCCACCTGCGCATGTAACTCTTCGAGAATATCGTCAATTCGGACAAGATTGTCCTGCGTGCGAGATAAACTGCGAAGCGCCTCGGCACGGTCTGCCTTAAATTTGGCAACACCGCTTGCTTCCTCAAAAACAGCACGGCGATCCTCCGCCTTGTTGGACAGGATTTCATCAATGCGCCCCTGGCCGATGATGGAATATCCCTCTTTGCCAATGCCCGTATCACGGAACAGATCAATTACATCGCGAAGCCTGCACGCATTCTTGTTGATATAATACTCACTTTTACCATCTCGGTACATCCGGCGCGTTACGGCTACCTCCGAAAAATCAATCGATAAGCCGTGATCTGCGTTGTCGAACACAAGCGTCACTTCGCAATATGACTGCGCCTTGCGCTTTTGTGTGCCGTTGAAAATGACGTCTTCCATCTTTGCGCCGCGCAGCTGCTTGGCGCTTTGTTCGCCAAGAACCCAGCGAATTGCATCCGCGACATTGCTCTTGCCGCTGCCATTGGGGCCAACAATTGCCGTGATGCCGTCTTCAAAGCGAATTTCTATCTTATCGGGGAATGATTTAAACCCCTGCATTTCCAGTCGTCTCAGGTGCAATTACTTCCCCGCCTCCCGTTTTTGAAATGCAAGCAGCGCGTTTTGCGCCGCGTTTTTTTCTGCATGCTTTTTGCTGCTTCCTTCGCCCTTGCCAATGACGCGATCCTGCAGCAGCGCATGTGCAAAGAAACGACGCGCATGATCCGGACCGCTCTGTCCCACAATCTGATACGTAACCTGTCCAAGATCGGCACAGGCCATCTGCAGTGTCGTTTTTGCATCCAAACGGCGCTCCGGAATAATCGCGTTCTCACACTCCGGTGCAAGCAATCGCGAAATCAATGTCCGCGCCGGTACTTCGCCGCCATCCAGATAGATTGCGCCGATGATCGCTTCCATGGTATCTGCCAAAATGGAATCCCGATCGTTTCCGCCTGTATGCATCTCGCCGTTGCCAAGCAGCAGGCAATCCCCAACATGCATCGCCCGTGCATAACCGGCAAGCGCCTCCTCGCAAACGAGCGCAGCACGCGCCTGCGACAAGGCACTTTCATTTGCCTGTGGAAAACGCGCATATAAGAATGCGCTGGAATACAGCTGCAGCACCGCATCTCCCAAAAATTCAAGGCGCTGATTGTGCGAAGTCTCATCCATCTTTCGATGAATATACGAGCAATGCGTTAACGCAAGCTGCAGCAGCGATGCATCCTTGAAAGTGTATTGCAGCTTGTCCTGCAATTGCAATAAATTCTGCATTGATAAAAAACCTTTCTCCCCGCGAAAACCAACGGGCTGTTTCGCCTTTGCCGCGGAATGTCTTTTTGCCAGTTTCCCGCGGCCGGACGAAACAACCCGCCGGCCATTTTCTCGCAATCGTGGTTACGCCTTTGTCTGCTCCTCGATGTAGCGAACAATATCGCCTACCGTCTTGAGCTGTTCCATGTTTTCCTCGTCACCATCAACGATGCTGATATCAAACGCCTCTTCCAGATTGAAAATCATCTCAACGATATCCAGAGAATCTGCTTTCAGATCATCAATCAAAAGCGCATCCGGCGTAACCTTCTGCGGATCGCAACCCAACTGGGCGACGATCGCATCGCGAACTTTTTCAAATACCATGGTTTTCTTGCCTCCGTGTTTACAATTGATAATTGCTGTATATTTTTATTCCCCGACTGAATCAGAGAAATGTACAACCTGCTCCCGAAGCGTTTCAACAAGCTTTCCATCGACAAAGCGTTCAGCCTGCCTGATCGCCGATTCGATTGCATGCGCATTGGAACTGCCGTGTGCTTTGACAACACATCCATTCAATCCCAACAGCGGCGCACCGCCATATTCGGTGTAGTCAAACTTTTTCTTAAAGCTGCGGAATCCGTTTTTAAGACCCAGACAGCAAAGTTTTCTCATCCAGTTTGCCATCAGTTCTTCTTTCAAAAGCTGCGTCAGCGCCGTCGCGGCGCCTTCCATCATTTTAAGAATCGCATTTCCAACGAATGCGTCGCATACAACCACATCCGCCACACCGTGCGGAATATCGCGCGCCTCCACATTTCCAATAAAATTCAACGGCATCTGGGAAAGCCGCGGATAAACAGCCTTTGTCAGCTCATTTCCCTTTTCCGCTTCCGTTCCCACATTGACAAGACCAATGCGCGGATTCTCCCGCTTTTCCACCGTACGCATGTATACATCGCCCATCAGTGCAAACTGTACAAGATGCTCCGGTTTTGCATCCACATTGGCGCCACAGTCAATCGTCATTACAGACGCGCCGGTCGTGGGCATCAGTGTTGCAAGCGCAGGACGTATCACGCCTTTTATGGTCTTAATCACCAACGTAGAAGCGGCAAGCAGTGCGCCTGTGCTGCCGGCAGAAATAAAGGCATCGGCCTCGCCGTCGCGTACAAGCTTGGCCCCGACAACAATGCTGGAATCGCGTTTTTTGCGAATTGCCATCACCGGCGCTTCGTCGTTGGAGATCACCTGCGGCGCATGTACAATATGCATCCGCGCATGATCGTAAGAATACTGTGTAAGTTTATTTTCGATCAGTTCACTCGGCCCGACCAGAAAAATTTCAAGATCCTGCCTGTGTGAAAGCGCCGCGACGGCGCCCTCAAGATTGATATCCGGTGCATGATCGCCGCCCATTGCGTCAAGTGCGATGCGCATATGCAACGACCTCCTTTTTTGGGGAATGAAAACTTATTGAATCAGGTGTTTAAGCGATTCCCTGTTTTTACTCAGCAGTTCCACATGCCCTTCCAGCATGCTTTCCATATTCGCCAGCAATTCCTCTGCATAATCATTTGCCGCGCGGCGGATCTGCGTGGCATGATCTTTTGCATGCATGACGATTGCACGCGCTTCAGCCGTTGCCTGAGCGACAATCTCATGTTCGCTGAGCAACACGCGTGCCTGTTCGCGCGCTTCCTGTATCTGCTGCTCCGCATCACGCGCGGCATCCGTCAGAAGTTTCTCGCGCTCCCGTTTAATCTGCTCTGCTTCCAGAATATCGCCGGGCAGCGCAGCTCTGATTTTTTCAATCAGTTCAAGTGTTTTTTCCCTGTCTACAACGGCTTTTCCACCGCTGAGCGGTACCTGCGTCGCCCGATTCAGATCATCCGCCAGCAGATCCAAAAGTGTCAACGCATCCATGTTTTACCGTCCTTCCGCGCCGTGTTCGCACGCTTGGGACACTTTGCGCATGCGAATATACGGCAGTACGCATTGCGGGACGAATGCCGATACATCACAATCATAGGAGACCAGCTCCCGCACAACACTTGCGCTCAACTGAGAATAGCGATCCCGTGCAGGAATAAAAATCGTTTCCGCTGCGCCGATGCGGCGGTTGACAGACGCCATCAGCATTTCATCACCAATGTCCGTTTGACCGCGCACGCCGCGAATAACCGCGCTTGCACCGCTGATGCGATACAACTCAGCAAGCAGGCCCTCATGACGAACGACACGAATATTGTCGCGGTCGGCAAACATCTCCGTCAGCATTGCCACACGCTCCTGCGGAGAAAACAGCGGCGTGTGTTTTTTTGCATTATCCAGCACTGCAACGACCAGTTCATCGCACAGCGCAGCTGCCCGAAAGGCGACGTCCTCATGCCCAAGCGTCGGCGGATCAAAAGATCCGGGATACAGGTAAATTCGTTTCATTCCCCATCTGCCTTTCTTTGCAAAATATAAATCTGTGCCATACCATAGCGTTTGTGTTTGACGACACAAAATGCATCGGGAACGCAAAGCGCCGCACTGCTTCGGATTTCACAAACCACCCGGGCATCCTGCGCAAGCAAATTGTCCTGTAAAATCTGTGCAAGCGCCGGCTCCATGTACCCGCCTTCATACGGCGGATCCAGAAAAACCAGATCAAAATGCATTCCATGCACACGCCGCAATGTTTGCTGCCAGGGCAGGCAGTACACGTTTGCCCGCGCGGCAAAAGCAAGAGAATCGATGTTGCGGTGAATCACGCCGGCGGCACGTCTGTCGCAATCTGCAAACACACATTGCGCTGCACCGCGGGAAAGTGCCTCTAATCCCAACGCGCCGGAACCGGCAAACAAATCAAGCACAACTTCCCCATGCAGGTATGTTCCCAACATGGAAAATACCGCTTCCCGAACGCGATCATGCGTCGGACGCGTCGCATCGCCCAATGGCGCTTCAATCCTGCGACCGCCTGCTGTTCCTGCAATAATGCGCAATGTACGCCTCCTTTTTATCTGCACACTGCTAACTCAAAAAGTATACCATAAACAAACCGGCAGAACAAGCGCATCCTAACCGGCCTGCCCGGATACAACAAAATCCACACGCCAGTCATGGATATCTTCCGGAAGAGACGTTTGCAGGCGCCATGAATAGCACACACCGATTTTTAATGCGTCATCCCGCAGCTGCGGCAGGAATCTGTCGTAAAAGCCGCCTCCGCGTCCAAGGCGCGCCCCCTGTGCAGTAAATGCAACCGCCGGAACCAGCGCCACATCAATGGACTGCGGTGCGATATTGGTCGCGCCGCAGGGCGCCGGGACGTGCATGGCATCCCTGCAAAGCGGCGTATCCGGTTCATACGGTTTCAACAACATATGCGCAGAATCGATACAATATGGCAAAATGACGCGTCCACCCGTCCGCCAAATGACCTCATACAGCGGACGGATGTTCACTTCATCCCGAAGCGGCATAAAACAAAGCACCGTACTTTTTGGCGGTATCTTTTTTTGCAGTGTTTCACAAATATACCGGTCCTGCTGCGCACGCGCTGCTGCATCATGCTGTGTATCTGCGCAGAAAACCGTTTTTCGCAGGCACCGTTTTTCATGCATCATATCATTCATAGATACGGGGCACGCGTTTTCCAATCGTGCACAGGACTTCATAACCGATGGTTTCCTGCCAGGCAGCCATTTCGTTGGCGCTGATGCGTTCCTTGCCCTGCGCGCCAAGAAGTACTACCTCATCGCGAATTGCCACATTGGCAATGCCTGTAACATCAATCATTGTCTGATCCATACACACACGCCCAATCACCGGTGCGCGTTTACCATGTACCAGAACATAACCGGTATTGCCGATCGCGCGGCGATAACCGTCCGCATAACCGACAGGGATCGTTGCTACCAATGTGTCCCGATCCGTTCGGTATGTAACACCATAGCTGACGCCCTCATCCGGCCCAATCCATTTTAAATTTACAATCTGCGTCGTCCAGCGCATTGCGGGCTGCAGAAACCCAACATCACCCGGACCGGGATCATAGCCGTAAAGCGCATAACCCGGGCGCACCATGTCGTAATGATATTGCGGACGATGCAGTGTCACGGCGCTGTTGCCCGCATGCACGACCGGTGAAAATCCCATGGCACGCACAATGGAAAGCGCGTGTTCAAAGCGCGCAACCTGCATTTGAAAATACTCGTCCTCTTCTTCCTCGTCTGCGGTTGCAAAATGGGTAAATACCCCTTCAAAGAACAATTCCGGCGCATCCCGAAATACGCCCAGCAATCCGGTCAAAGCGGCATCTTCCCGCACGCCCAGACGTGCCATTCCCGTATCGATCTTTAAATGGACACGGGCGCGTTTATGACAGACCGCCTTGCATCGGCGAATCTCTTCCAACTGTCCGGAGTACCAGACCGTAAATGCGATATCATTTTCGATTAAGTCCTCAAGATCGCTTTCATTGGCCGATCCCAGAACCAAAATGGGCAGCCGTACTTTATTGCTGCGCAATTCAAATGCCTCTTCGCAGGTTGCAACAGCCAGCGCATCGGCGCCTGCATCAATCAGAGCCTTGGTAACAGGCAGCATGCCGTGTCCATATGCATCCGCTTTTACAACAGCCATGATATGCTTATCCGGACCAATAAGCGCACGAATCTGCTGCAAATTACGTCCTACATTTTTGGGGTTGATATAAGCAAACGTTTGGCGCATTCCTGCTCACCTCTGACGGAATTGGCTTAAAATGCATCATCTTACACTTTTCACCTGCCAAACATTATAGTACAAATAAACGCCGCTTGCAAAACCATTTCATCCGGCAAGAAAGCGGCAGCCGCACAAAACTGTACGGCTGCCGCCTGAAATCATCTTATATTTTCTGCCTGCATGCATCGTCAGACCCTGCCGCATATCCAAGCAGGAAAGCAGCGCGGTTTGTCTCCAGCGTCTTTGCGGGCACGCATTCGGCAATGGAAGCAAGCCACATATCCTGCGAAAAGGAAAGCTTGCTTGCCAAAAGGCCGAGGAGAACGACGTTCGCCGCACGGGCACTGCCTGCCTGTCTGGCAAGGCCCTCTGCATCTACAGCAAGATATTTGACGTCATGCGCCGCAAGACGCGCATCCAGATCTTCCGGATAAGGCATGCTGCCCGATACAACCGGCATCGGCCAAATGCGGCTGCTGCTTGTCAGAAGCATACCCCCGCGTTTGACATAATGACTCCAACGAACCGCCTCCAGCGGCTCAAACGACAACACATAGTCTGCCGTACCCGGCGCTACAAGCGGCGCCGCAACATGCTCGGCAATGCGTACATGCGTTTCCACGCTTCCGCCGCGCTGTGCCATGCCATGTACTTCCGAAAGTTTTACATCCAATCCGGCACGCATGGCAAGATTGCCCATAATTTTACTGGCCAGCAGCGTTCCCTGTCCACCGACGCCAACGATCATCAAATCAAGATTTGTCTGCATGACCCTTACACCTCCGCCTCAACGATTGCACCAAAAGGACATTCCCGCATGCAAAGGCCGCACCCTGTGCAAAGCGTCGCATTGATTACAGGCTGTCCGTCGTGATTCTCCAGTGCGGGACATCCCAGTTTCAGGCAGCGGCCACATTTTTTGCACGTTTGCGCATCAATGCGAAGCGGTGCTTTGCGCATGCCGGGAAGCAGCGCGCAGGGTCTACGGCAAATAATGACAGAAACGGCGTCTCGCTCCAACTCGCGGCGAATCGTCTTTTCAAGTTCCGGCATGTCAAACGGATCAACCGTATACACATGCTCCACACCAACTGCGCGGGCAAATGCCTCAAAGTCAACCTTGGGGGAATACTCGCCCTGCAATGTGCGTCCCGTTCCGGGATGATCCTGATGTCCTGTCATGCCGGTCGTGCCGTTATCCAGGATCAGAACCGTTCCATGCGACTGATTATAAACCATATCAACCAGTCCGGTCATGCCGGAGTGGAAGAATGTTGAATCACCGATTACCGCAACGGTGTTTTTGCTCAGCTGCGAATTTGCCTTTTCCATACCGCTTGCAACCGGAATACTGGATCCCATGCAGACGCTGCAGTGCATGGCGGATGCCGGCGGCAGCGCGCCAAGGGTGTAGCATCCGATATCACCGGATACAAAGACATCCAGTTTGGATAAGACCTGGAAGGTCGCCCGATGCGGGCATCCCGGGCACATCACGGGCGGCCGCGCGGGCAGATCCGCTACAGGTTCAGCCGGTTCAACCGTTTCATTCAATGCAGCCTGTACAATCGGTGTGGAGAACTCACCCTGACGGGAAAACAGGCTCTTGCCCTCACATTCAATTCCTGCGGCGCGAATCTGTTCCTCAAAGATCGGTTCCAGCTCTTCGGCTACAACAAGACGCTGCACACCGTCGGCAAAGCTTTGAATCAGCTCCATCCCAAGGGGATTGACCATACCCAGCTTCAGAACCGGCAGCTGCGGTGCCGCTTCTTTGACATACTGATAGGCCGTTCCGGATGCAATTACGCCAACGGAACGATCTTCCGTCCATTCGATACGGTTAATGCTGATATCATTGGCATCGTCCGCCATCGTGTTTTCACGCTCTTCGACAACAACATGACGCATGCGTGCATTCACCGGAAGCATGACGTTCTTTCTCATATTGCGTACAACTTCGCGCACCGGCACTTCCTGCCGCGGCGACAGCTGCACGATCCCACGGGAATGCGCCATACGCGTCGTTGTGCGGATCACCACAGGCGTGTCATATTTTTCGCTCATTTCAAAGGCAAGCTTCACAAAATCCAATGCTTCCTGACAGTCGGAAGGTTCCAGCATCGGCAGATGTGCACTGCGTGCATAGTAACGGGAATCCTGTTCGTTTTGTGAAGAGTGCATGCCGGGATCATCCGCGACAACGATGACAAGACCCGCATTGACACCCATATACGAAGCGGTAAAAAGCGGATCGGCCGCCACATTCATACCAACGTGCTTAAAGCAGCAAATGGTGCGTGCACCGCCAAGGCTTGCACCGATTGCCGTTTCCAATGCAACTTTCTCATTGGGCGCCCACTGAGCGCGAATTCCTTCATATTTCGCGGCCTCCTGGGTAATCTCCGTACTGGGTGTACCCGGATATGCCACGGCAAAACGCGCGCCCGCCTCATAAGCGCCGCGAGCAATTGCCTGATTGCCCAGCATTAAAACCTGCTCTTCCATATTACAACAGTCAACCTCCCTTATCGGTTCCCCAAGGATACATGTCATAAGCTTTATTATATAATCGGCGTCATATGCTGTCAAACTTTGCGCGACTGCATCTGTGTCTGCTCGGCTATCATGTCCGCAAGAATCTGTGCCGCATCCCTGACATATTGCACACACGGCCTTTTTTGATAATACGCAGCATCACGCTTCTGCGGCGTAGGACTGTCTTTCCCCTTGTCCAATCCCAAAAGCGTCCTGCAGACAATCGCACCGTTTTTTTGTGCAAACCGTTCTGCCGCCTGTTGAATCAGCGCATAATGTGCGCCCTTTTGCGCAGCATCCGTCGGATCATCCGGACCATATAAAAGGCCAAGCACCATGCACATGCCGCTGACTGCACCGCAGATTTCACGCATTCGCCCCACACCGGCGCCGAACGGCGCTGCAATTCGCATCGCGGTTTTCAAATCCATCCCGGCAAGGTCGCAGTACGCACCCAATACCGACTGCGCACAGCTGCATCCGCTTCGAAAGAATGCTTCCGCCCGATCCGCTCTTTCCATTTCCTGCTGCAAAACAACATACCTCCGTTTTTATAGGGACGGAACAAAAGCGGGGATCTGCACCCCCGCCTTTGTTCATACGCTTACCCTTACAGGGCAAGTTTAAAGATCTGGACAATATCCTGCGCTTTCAGATGTTTGATGCCGCCGATGCTTCCATCCTCGGCGTTGGCAATACGCACACGCCGCGCCATGCGCCACATCGTCTCCTCATCGATCATACCGACATCCGGCATTTGCGAAAGACGCACCGGCAGGCCCAGCGATACAAAGAATGCCTCAAGCTGGGCAATTGCCTGCAAAATCGTACGTTCCGGATTTTCAAAGTCATACGCAACACCCATGACACGCGTCGCCCATTTCAGGAAAATCTCCGGGTTCTCGCGATATACATATTTCATCCATGCAGGCGTAATCACGGCCAATCCTGCGCCATGCGTTACATCAAATTCGCCCGACAATTCATGCTCGATCATGTGCGATGACCAGTCACCCACGCGCCCCATGCCGGTCAGGCCATTATGTGACAGCGTAGAAGCAACCATAATGTTGGCACGGGCATCATAATCACGCGGATTTTCCATTAAAATACGGCCGCATGTCATGCAGGTATGGAAAATTGCCTCACACAGCCGATCCGTCAATTCATTTCCGCCCTTTTCACGTACAAAATACCGTTCAAAAGAATGCGACATAATGTCCACTACGCCGCAGGCTGTCTGAAAAGCCGGAAGAGACATCGTAAGCTCCGGATTTTCGATTGCAAATACGGGGCGATGCAGATCATTATCACAAAAACGTTTCAGATTTTCGTCCTCTTTCGTGATAACACAGCTGTTGGAGGCTTCGCTTCCTGTCGCAGCAATGGTAAGCACGACGCCAAGCGGCATGCACGGCTGCGTTTCCACCGCACGTACAATCCCGTCATCTTCGATAAACATATCCCAGACATCGCCATCATATTTTACGCCAATGGCGATGGCTTTGG
The DNA here is from genome assembly GCA_019420085.1 of Christensenella sp. GTDB lineage: Bacteria > Bacillota > Clostridia > Christensenellales > Maliibacteriaceae > RGIG9107. The sequence goes on along the minus strand of JAHZHV010000171.1, from coordinate 4,269 downwards.
CCGAATCGATTGTACTGCCCCCGCCAATAGCCAGAATAAAGTCGACGCCTTCCTTGCGGCAAAGATCAATGCCCTCATACACAAGATCCAGCCGCGGATTGGGCACAACGCCGCCAAGTTCCACCGTTTCAAGACCGGCCGCATGAATATTCTCAATAATCGTATCCACAAGGCCGCTTGTCTTGACATAGCCGCTGTCATGATGCACCAACACCTTTGTGCCGCCGTATCCGGCAATCAATGCGCCTGTTTGAAGATGCGTGTCTTTTCCTACAACGAGACGAGTGGGACTTACAAAATTGAAATCGAACATCTCTTCATTCCTCCATATTTAAGAATATCCAGATAAACCCCATTGCATTTCAAAAACATTGTATACGTTTGTACGCTGCTTGTCAAAAACAATTCCATGCCGGACAGAATTATGAAGTAACAAAAAGCCGCATCATGCGGATGCGGCTTGATGCCAAGCTGTTATTCGTTTGTACAAGTTGTTAACACGCAAAAATCAAGCTGTTGCTTACAGCTTATGATGCGTTATTCTTCTTCGTCGATGTATTCCGCAACGTTATCCGCATCGATCCACGCAACGTCGATATAACGCGTTTGCTCTTCAGGCTCGATGCCAACCAGCAGATCGTATGCGGTCATAACACCTTCGTATCCAAGCTGTACAGGGAACTGTGCAGCAGAACCATACTGCTTGCCGTCTCTGATCAACTCTTTGGCAACAACGGAACCATCAATACCCGTTACGACGATCTCATCCAGCAAACCTGCCGACTCAATCGCGGATACAGCGCCCTGAGCAGGCGTATCGGAGAAGCACC
>JAHZHV010000171.1:0-3429 GCA_019420085.1 Christensenella sp. | reverse complement strand
CAATCTGTCCCGGATAGACGTTAATCATGGATGTCATCGCTTCCATTGCCGCGTCAACGCCGCTCAAAATATCCCTGACTTCCAAAACATTGATGCCGGCCAATTTTTCAATTCGTCCTGCATACCCTGCTCACGCACGGCTGCATTGGGGTTCGTAGAGTCGGAAATCGCAATGATATTGCCCTTGCCGCCAAGCTTTTCAGCAAGTTTCTCCATCTGAAGGCGGCCTGCTTCATAGTTGTTCGATACGATTACGGCATCTGCATTTTCGCTGCCCTCACAGGGTGCGTCAATAATAATCGTAATCATATCTTCCTGCTGCTGACACAGCTCAAAAGCCGGAACGGAACCCTGGGGATCCATGCACACCAAAAGCATGACATCGATCTCCATGTTCACCAAATCTTCCACATTGGAAAGCTCACGGTTGAGTTCCTTGTTATCATCCATGAAGACGATTTGGTCATTACGGCCTGTTTTGGCATTCATCTCATCGACAGCATTCTGCGCACCTTCCATCAGTTCTACATAGAACAATCCGGAGAACGCTTTAACCGGCATGCCGAATACGATATCATGATCAATTTCCTGCGTCACTTCTTCAATCGCTTCGCCAACCGCTTCTTCCGTGGACTGCGCAACATTGTTTTCTTCTTCACTCTGTTTCGGCGCACAGCCAGTCAAAAGCAAGCCCAGCGCCATCATCAACGCCAAAGCCAATGCAAAAATACGGTGTTGTTTCATAATCCTCCTCCTATGCGTTCGTTTGTTTCTTGTACACGAAAACAGCAATAAAAGCTTAACGGTTTCCGTCCGGTTGCTTCTACCGCAATTATATCCGTTCTGCATGGTCTGTCAAGCACGCAGCAGAGGAAGCGCATATAAATATGCAAATATTAATGAAACAGTAATCGTTATTTGCAATATTGGGATTATTTTTTGCATATTTTTAACAGTTTGGATGTCCTGTTTTGCAGGTGATCATTCAATTGTATACGCAATGGCGCCAACCGATCCACAACGGGCTTTGCAACCAATGCATCTTCAATCATGCGATCCAATTCATCGGCATAGACCCAACGTGCATCGCAGGTCTCCCCTTCCTGCAGGCAAATATCCGGCTTTGATTCATCCAAAAGCAAAAGATACGTATCGACGAACACAGAATCTTCCAGACTTGTTCCCAAAAATAACATCTGCTCGGGCTGTGCACAAATGCCGGTTTCCTCCTTCAATTCCCGGCATACCGCTGTCTGCGGCGTTTCTCCGGCACGCACACCACCGCATGTATTTTCCCAATACAATGGAAAACTTGCCTTCGCCGCATCACGGCGCGTTACAAGCAATCTACCGTCCTGATCTATCGTCCATACGGCCACGACAATATGATATTCCCCCGGATCAAGCGCTTCTCCCCGCACATGCGTGTATCCAAGCGGTTTACGATTTTTGTCACAAACGTCAAAGAACTCCTTCATCACAAACCTTCTTTCCATAAAAACAGCAATGCGCAGCATCGCCGCAAAAAGCAATGCTGCGCATACATATGCCTTTTTCAGTCGCGCAACTTTGCGCCAAACTGCGCTTCCAGCGAACGAACGGCACGATCAAACGCTTTTTGCGCCTCTTCATCCGTCAGCGTACGCTCCGGCGTCCGATATACCAGAGAGAATGCAACCGACTTATATCCGTCGGCTACGTGCTCGCCGCGATAAATATCAAAGATCGATACCGATTCCAGAATGTTTTTTCCGCTTCTTTGAATTGCAGCCAGCATGTCGCCTACCGGCACGCACTCCTGCACAACAACTGCCATGTCACGGGTAATCGCAGGCGTGCGCGCAATCGGTGCATAATGCACATCATCATTGGCAAGACCTGCGATGGTATCCATCTCCAGTTCCGCCAGCACAATGCGCCCCTGTACATCAAAAGCGTCCATCACATCCGGATGCACTTCGCCTATGGACCCGATGCAAGTCTGACCCACGTACAGACAGGCCTTACGACCGGGATGGAACATTTGCATACCTTCGGCGCGATACGTGACATCCTTGATATTCAGCGCGGCAAGAAATGTCTGGACAACACCCTTCAGATAGAAGAAATCTCGCTCGCACATGCCGATGCAAAGGTGAAGGCGCTCCTGCGGCTGGATATCGGCAGCTGCATCCGCATCACCATGGCTGAGGAAGACGCGATTGACCTCAAACAGCGCAGCACCACTGTTTCCGTGCGCCTGATTGGTTTTTATCGTCGCAAGCATACTGGGCGCAAGCAGTGTACGCATGACGCTGACATCCTCACCCAACGGATTTAAAATGTGCAGCACACTGCGAAGCGGATCATCCTGCGGCATGCGAATCATATCAAGCCACCGCGGCGTAATAAAGGAGAACGTGCTGATTTCATGCAGCCCCATTGCGCACAGCGCATGCTTTACGCGCAGCACTACCTGCTGCTGATGGTTTCGGCCGCCGCCTGTTACCTCGCCGTTCATCAGCGTGGACGGAATCTTATCATAGCCGTAGATGCGCAGCACTTCTTCAGCAATATCTGCCGTGCCGTCCACATCAAGTCTCCAATACGGCACCGTCACGCGGATATTATCACCGTCACAAACGGGCGAAAAACTGAGCTTATCCAGAATCTCAACCATCGTCGGCGTCGGAATGTCCATTCCAAGCAGCGCGCGGATCCGGCCAGCGTCCGCCGTAAAAGTCTGCGGCTGATACGGCATGGGATTGACGTCGATCACACCGCAGACCACATCGCCCGCGTCAAGCAGCTCAAAAAGCTGCGCGGCGCGTTCCAATGCGATCTGAGCGCCCTGCAGGCTGACGCCTTTCTCATATCGCGCAGAGGCTTCCGTACGCATGCCAAGCGCACGTGCGCTGGCGCGAAGGCACGCGCCGTTAAATACTGCGCTTTCCAGTACAACCGTTTGTGTATGCTCTGTAATTTCGCTGTTTTGACCGCCCATGATGCCGGCAAGGCCAATGACGCCTTCGTCATCACAGATGCAAAGCGGACGCATGGATAAAGCGTGTTCCTTGCCGTCCAGCGTTGTAAAGACATCCGATTCCTGGCTGCGCCGCACCGTGATATGCGAACCGCGAATGCAGGCATAGTCAAACGCATGCATGGGTTGTCCCTGCTCAAGCATGACATAGTTGGTAATGTCCACGACGTTATTGATGGGACGCACACCTGCGCCGCGCAGGGCGCGCTGCATCCACGCCGGCGACGGAGCAAGGCGAATGTTCTTTACCACACGCGCGCAATACCGGGGGCAAAGCGCGGCATCATCTACCGTTACGCTGACGTAATCCTCCACACGGCCGTCGCTTTCGTGCACGTGAATCTCAGGCAGCGTAAGCGGTGCGTCAAACGTCACAGCGCTTTCACGCGCAATCCCGATCAGGCTCA
>JAHZHV010000170.1:5779-6074 GCA_019420085.1 Christensenella sp. | reverse complement strand
CGGGCATGACGACGATTCGAACCGGACTTCGCAACTCGCTCAACGTTGTTGCCGCCCGCGTACTTGCCGACTGGGTCGGTGTGGAAACAAGCGAAAACTATCTGCTCAATATGGGTGTGGCTGAAAGTCATATCAATAAGGACCTTTCCGGTCTTGCGCTCGGCACTTCCGGTCTTACCATGGTCGAGCTGGCTACATGCTATGGCACAATCGCCAACAACGGTGTTTACCAGCAGTCGATTTCCTTCAGCCGCGTCACGGACGCAGAAGGTAATGTTGTGCTGGATCCGACCAC
>JAHZHV010000170.1:1634-5769 GCA_019420085.1 Christensenella sp. | reverse complement strand
CGGCAGGTCTTTAAGGAAACCAGCATCTGGATGCTGAAGGACATCATGACAAACTACACCTCTGCCGCTACGCTTTCCAACATGCAAATGGGCGGCAAAACCGGTACAAACTCCAACTGGACAGGTGTAACGTTTGCAGGCTTTACCGCTTACTATACCTGCGCCGTATGGATCGGGCATGACAACTACAAGGCCTTGGCGCGCGGCACAACAGGTGCCAGCGCTGCCGCACCGCTTTGGAAGAAGGTTATGGCTCCAATTCATGCAGGATTGGAGAATCGTCCTATCCAAACCAACTCCCCCGGCGGACTGGGGCTTGTCTCCTGCACCGTCTGCGGTGTTTCCGGTCAGCTTTGCAACGATGCCTGCCGTGCTGACAGCGTCTATCCGCCGCGCACAGATTATTATGTACCCGGCACACAGCCAACACAAAGCTGTACGATGCACGTAGCTTCCAACAGCTGCAGCGCAACCGGCCTTCTTGCCGGTCAGTACTGTCCTGCCAATCTGGTTGTTCCCTCTGCCTCTGTCAATCTGTCTGGCACACCGTATGAAGGCATGGGCAAGTACTTCCCACAGGCCGGTGCAAGCGCAGCAGCGGATCCTTCCGGCGGTGGTACTTGCACACTGCACACGGTTGAATGGGCGTCCAACTATGAAGCGCTCAGCTCCGCCGTATCTCTTGCACAATCGCAGATTGCTACGGCAAATGGACTGCTTGCCTCCCCGTATATCAGCACCGATTATAGCAGACTCTCCAGTCAGGTCAACAGTCTGTCTTCCAAGATTAACGCAGATTACACCGCTTCCAGCGCCGCAGACATCTACGCCGCAGAAGCAGCAATCCGCGCTGCAACACAAACACTATCGGCGCTGAATCAGGAAGTCGCACAGAATATCGCCGATCGGGAAGAAGCGGCAACCCCAACCCCCACACCGACGCCGGATCCGACGCCCACACCAACTGAGGGCGGAGAAGGTTAAAAACTCTATGCACGAAAAAGACGCCTCGCCGACACGGCGAAGCGTCTTTTTTACTTTCGCCAGCATATCACATAAGCTGCGCCAATACGATGTTTCGCATGATTGACGCAGCGTGATACGTCGCTTAGAATAGATATGGTGCGTTCAAACGTGATCGCATCTTCTCGGGGAAAAGGGGGCCCTCTCACATATGGCTTTATCACAAGCACAACTTGGCAAATTGTATATCGTAACGGATATCCAACTGTCTGAGGATGTACAGCGTCGGCTGCGCACTCTTGGGCTGACAAACCGTACACCGCTTCGCATCCTGGGCAAAAATCGTTCCGGTGCTGTCATCATTTCCTTTCGTGGATCACGTTTTGCATTGGGACGCCGCTTTGCTGATGGAATCTTCGTCAAAGGAGGCGACGCAAAATGAATCACACCACAGTTGCATTCGTAGGCAATCCAAACTGCGGTAAAACAAGTCTTTTTAACGCGATCACCGGTGCAAAACTGAAGGTTGCCAACTACCCCGGCGTTACGGTTGAACGCAAAGAAGCAGACGTCGATTTCGGGCAATGCCATTTCACGCTGGTTGATTTGCCCGGCACTTATGCGCTAACCTGTTATACGATGGAGGAAATTGTTACACGCAATGAAATCCTCAACGGGAATGTCGATATGATCGTCAACGTTGTCGACGCTTCTAACCTGGAACGCAATTTGTATCTGACACTGCAGCTGATTGAACTTGGCAAACCAGTCGTCGTAGCGCTGAACATGATGGATATCATTAAAGAGCGCGGACTTGAAATTGATCTGCACCGCCTGCCTGAAATGCTGGGCGTACCCGTCATCCCCGTTTCGGCACGAAAGCGCACGGGACTTTCCGCACTGATGCATGCACTGGAACATCATCGCTGTCATCCCTTGGACCGCATTGAACATCACCATCATGCCGGCAATCATCCTCATCCGCATCATGAGGAATTTGCCATGGTCTATTCTGATGAAATCGAAGATAAAATCGACGAACTGATCCATCGCATCAGCGCTGCATGTCCGAATTTGCAAAATCCACGCTGGTATGCCATCAAGGTACTGGAACGGGACGCTCAGGTAATAAAGCAGTTCGATTTTCTCAAAAGCAACGATATCAACGGTTCCTTTGAGAACGAATTAATCGATCAGCGTTACGCTTTTATTGAAGAAATCATGCAGGAAACAATGTTTGGCCGGGAACAAAAAGCCGCGTCAACTGAACGAGTCGATCGCATTTTAACCCATCCCGTTTGGGGGCTTCCGATCTTCCTGCTGATTATGGGGTTGGTCTTTTTTCTTACCTTCACTGTAGGCGACTTTTTCAAAGGTTACTTGGAAACGGGTCTGGAATTATTCTGTGCCGGAACACGCAATCTGCTTGCCGGTCTTGGCGCAGGAAATTTAATCACCTCACTCGTCGTGGATGGAATCATCGCCGGCGTTGGTGGAATTTTAACATTCCTGCCAAATATCTTTATTCTCTTTCTTGCACTGGCTATCCTGGAAGACAGCGGTTATATGTCACGTATTGCCTACGTCATGGATTCTATCATGGGCCGCATTGGATTTTCCGGCAAAGCATTCATTCCCATGATCCTTGGCTTTGGCTGTACGGTTCCTGCCGTTATGGCTGCACGTACACTGGAAAATAAATCTGACCGTATTCGTACAATACTGGTCACACCGTTTATGTCATGCAGTGCGCGTCTTCCGATCTACGTTTTGTTCTCCAACATGTTTTTCGGCCGTTACGCCATGCTGGCCGCCTATTCCATGTATCTGATCGGCATTGTGGTAGCGATCTTCTGCGCCATGCTCATCAACCGCGGCGGCAATCATCACGCAGAAGGCACATTGATGATCGAATTGCCTGAATATAAAACACCCAATGCGCGCAGCGTCGCTATCTATGTCTGGACAAAAGTCAAAGACTACCTCACGCGTGCAGGCACCGTCATTTTTGCTGCCTCCGTTGTGCTGTGGCTTGTAATGAACTTTGGTCCCAACGGCCTGACAGGCGACGTTTCCGACAGCTTTGCCGCCATCATTGGACGGTTCATCGCGCCTGCACTTGCGCCTGCCGGTCTTGGATATTGGCAGATTGCTGTTGCTCTGATTGCCGGTATCTCTGCCAAAGAGGTTGTTGTTTCCGCTTCCAGTGTATTGTTCCGCATCTCCAATTTAACATCACAGGCAGGGATGCAGCAGTTCGTCAACGTTCTGGCCGGTATGGGATTTACCGCCATCAACGCATATTCCCTGATGATCTTTGCCCTATTGTATGTACCCTGTATCGCTTCTATCGTCACGATACGCCGCGAAACCGGGTCTGCAAAATGGACGTTGGCTGCCATTTGTCTGCAGCTTGGTGCTGCATGGATTTTATCCACGCTGTTTTTCCAGGTAGCATCGCTGCTCGTCTAATCGATTGTCTCTGTCATACAAAACAAGGTACTTCATTATGACGCTTATCGATTGGATTCTTGGCCTTGCCATTATCGCCGCCGTTGTATGGATTGTATGGCGTCGTATCCGCCAAATCCGTCAGGGCAATCTGTGCGGTGGCTGCAGCGGCGACTGTGCCCATTGCCGGCAAAAACACAATAAACCACATTCATAAATCATTTCTCCGCGGGTACACGCTTTTGTGTACCCGCATTTTTCATTATCTGAAAAAATCCTCCAGATACACCGCACCTCGAAGCCGCCGAATCGTAAAGCGTGCCAATGCATACATCTGTGTCTTTGCAAGATAAACACTGCCGTGATATACCCGATCCTGCGGCCGTGTTCCTTTATCGTCGGCAAAATCCACTGCATCAATGCCGTGCGCATGACACAAACGCATCATATCCGTATATACCGGTCGATGATCCAGCAAGGCAAAAACTCTCAAATCAGGACGCGACCGCACATGATGAATTTCAATCCAATATCGTGCATCGCTTTTTTGCTGCCGCGCAGGTTGTAGCGGTTCATCCTTACCACGCTTGTGCATACAGCCACAACCCGTGTGATTGGATACGGTGCTCTTGCTAAACCCCATCGCACGTCCAATCTGTGCACACGTCTCCCCTCGCGCTCGCCGTGCACGCATCTGCTTTGCCAGTTCTTCTGTTACACA
>JAHZHV010000170.1:0-1624 GCA_019420085.1 Christensenella sp. | reverse complement strand
TACCTCCCGATTTCACACTAAATCTATATGCAATAATGCAAGTATTTCTTGCCTTATTTGCCTTTTTTCTTTAGAATGCCTCTTATTTTTTAGATATTTTGGATTTTTACCAATATTTTCCTTGCATTTATGCAAGTTATGATTTTATGGTAGTGTGTCCATTTCACTCTGTCAATTCTCAAACTGGCATTTATGCAATATTTTGTTGCAATTACGCAGTTATACGATATAATAAAGCTATAGCATTGTTTCAAGAAGGGAATTTTATGAAAACCGGTGCAATCATTCGTCAATTACGCAAGCAGCGCGGTATTTCCGCCGAGCTTCTGGCACGGCATATCGGTCTATCGGCAACAACCGTCTACCGCTATGAAAACGGAGCGATCGAAAAGGTTCCAGCGCGTATTCTGGCTGCCATCGCACGCGAGCTGGATGTCAGTATCTGGCAGTTAATCGAACAGGATGACTCGGCACAGGATGCTCTGCATGCTGCAGGCATTGACTCTGTACCGCAAATCCAACGTGTTCCGCGTCTGGGTGTTATTTCCTGCGGAAAACCCCTGCTTGCCATGGAAAACATCGCTGCTATGGATGATGTGCCAAGCTTTATTCATTGTGACTTTACCCTTGTATGCCGTGGCGATTCCATGACCGGTGCCCGCATTTTCGACGGAGATATTGTCTGTATCCGTCAACAGCCGCGTGTAGAAAACGGACAGATTGCAGCCGTTCTAATTGACGATGAAGCAACGCTGAAAAGAGTCTATGCTTATCCCGATCATCTTGTGCTCAATGCCGAGAATCCCGCCTATCCCCCAATGATCTTTTCCAACGACAACCGTCATCAAATTCGCATTCTTGGTCTTGCCGTATACTTCATCAGTCGCGTGCGCTGACAAATTCTTTTGCTTTTTTCGCAGGGAACACTTGCAAAAAACGTTGTGCTGTGCTATAGTATGAAAGTCGCGTGGGGGATTAGCTCAGTTGGCTAGAGTGCTTGACTGGCAGTCAAGAGGTCAGGGGTTCGAATCCCCTATTCTCCACCATCATAAAACCCTTGAAATCACTGAATTTCAAGGGTTTTTCTTTGTTTTTGAGCGCTGTAAAATTCTACGAAATGGAACTGTTTTTACATAAATTCGCCAATGAAATTGCCAATGAAAGAGTAAAATGGTTTTGCATTTTTACACAATTCTTGCTATGATAATAATTAATAACAATATTTCGCAATAAGAGGTGTGTTGCTTGAATGAAATATTAAGATACAAGGGGTTTACAACAAAAATATCGATCAGCATTGAAGATGAAGTTCTTTATGGAAAAATCGAAGGGATAGATGACCTTGTATTATTTGAAAGCGATACTGTTAATGGAATAGTGCCTGCATTTCGCGCCGCAGTAGATGACTATATTGACATGAAGAAAACCCTAAAACGAAATTAAAGCCCGTCCGTGAATGGACGGGCTTTTCTTTTGCATGGTTACTTAATAATCGCGTCGAATCCGGCGGCCTTCAGCTGTGCAACCAGCGCTTCGGCGTTTTCGCGCCTTGCAAACGCGCCGGCCTGTACGCGGTAGAGCGTCTGGGGCGCGGGCGCTTCCTCCGCTTCCTCCGCGATATAGG
>JAHZHV010000017.1 GCA_019420085.1 Christensenella sp. | reverse complement strand
TTTGCCACCCTATAAAAAGCCGCCATGCCTTTTTCCCATCATGCGTCCGATCCGGGGTTATAGCAACCAATGCGCCGCTTAGACATCTTTTATGTCTACTCTGTCCAGCCGCATCACCTCGCCAGCTTTTTTAGCCCACGCTGCTCCGTCATGCCGCTTCGATACGTTTCAAGCCCGTTCTGCCCCACCGCGCCCCATCAAGGGATGACAGCATTTACCACCCCATCGCAGAAAAAGCAAATCAAACGCGCCCCGGCCGCAGGAAGAAAAGTTCCCCCCCTCCTGTAGTCGGGGCGCGTTCTGTCTGTCCAAAAAAGACACCGGCGTTTTTTGGGGAAAGGTCCCTTCTTTTCCTTACACGCACCGAACGCTTCTCCTTTTTGCCACCCTATAAAAAGCCGCCATGCCTTTTTCCCATCATGCGTCCGATCCGGTTTTATGGCGAGCTGTGCGGCGCCCTGTATGCCTGCGCCGCTTAGACGTATTTCGGATGCGGCGCGGATACGTCCTGCGCCGCGTCGGGTTCGTTCTGCCGCGCAAGGCGCGCGCGCGTCTTTGCCACGGCGCCAAAAGCGCGGCGGGCAACGGGCAGCAGACGCTCCAGAGCGCGGTACAGCACGGGACGGTAGATCACATGATACTCGCCGACAAAATCCACGCGCTGGCCGCCGAAGCCGCTTTTGAAACGGTACAGCCCCGCAATGGGACTGTGCTGCGGGTCAAGCGGCACGCCGCGCAGGTCGTACACGGCGCAGCCGCGCGCCATCGCCTCGCAGATCATATGCCACTGCAAAAGATACGTCGGCATCAGCGCGCGCTGCCGGTTTGCGGAAGCGCCGTACAGATACAGCATCTTGCCGCCGCCCCAGGCCGCGATTGCGCCGGCAAGCGGCGTACCGTCGGGAGCAAACGCCATGTAAAGCTGCGCCTGTTTTTCCAGATTGCGCAGCACGGCTTCAAAATACGCGCGCTTTCGCACGGCGAAGCCGTCGCGCAGGCCCGTCTGCTGCATGAGCGCACAAAAATCATCCAGATACGTCTCGTCGACGGCACGCACCGTCACGCCGTGGCGCATCGCCACGCGCACGTTGTAGCGCGTCTTGGGCCGAAAGGCGGCAAAGACTTCCTCGGGCGTGCGTCCGGTCAGCGCGATGCGCATGACATGTTGTGCCTGAATGTGTTCCAGATTGCCCGCATCCGGCAGCAGCACCGCGCCAAGACGCGCCATTTCCCCGCGGAACGCCGCGTCCTGCGCCGGCACGTCGGGGTCCATGCGCAATACGTACGCATGCGTACGCGCGGCAACTTCGCGCGCGCCGCTTAGCAGCGCTTCCAGCGCCGGCGCATCCGACAGCATGCACACCGGTCCGCGCGGCGCATAGAGCATGCAGGCGCCAACCCCCGGCACGCGCCGGGCAAGCAGCAGCATCGTGCCGCAGATGCGCCCCTCTCGCCGCACGACGACGCCCCAGGCCTGCCACGCGGTCTTGACGCGCGACCAGGCGAAGGTCTGCAGGATATGTCCCTTTGGATGATGCAGGACAAACGCGTCGAACGCGCCGTCCGCATCGCAGCGGATGATTTCGTATTCCATCGATCCAAACGACCTTTCGCATTGTTTTTGATATACCTACGATACCGCGCGGTCGTTTCGCATTTGTACAGAACGTCTTGCAAAGTTGTGTCTTGTTTCTTATCGATTTGTTATGATTTGCATAAGAAAAAAACGGACGCTGCAAAACTGCTTGCGGCGTCCGCGTACGGGATCAGAAAAAAAGAGTCCCTTAATCCATATTGTGTATCATCTCCACGGCGCGCTGCACGCCCAGGGGAATGCTTGTCAGAACGGGCGTCTTGACATGCGTGATCTCGGGCATGATCGCGATCATGCTGCCCTGCGCAAGGACGATGACGTCGCATGTTCCGTCCTGGGCTTCGATCATGGCGCGCAGAAGGTCGTTATGCCCCTTGGTATCGCCGCGAAAGAGCATCTCCATCGCGCCGTCGACGACGCATTCCTTAACCTCGATCGTCTTGCCCGCAGCCGCGGCGCAGCGTTCCAGAAGCCGCCGGGAAGGTCCGACGGTCGTCGTATTCGTCGTAACAAGCGCGATTTTTTCGCCCATCGACACGGCCTTTTCGGCCATGGGCTGGTCAATCTTCAGCACGGGAATATCCAGCGTCTTTTCATAGATATCCGCTACCTCGCTGACGGAAGAGCACTGATTGATAATCAGGTCCGCGCCCGCGTCCTGCGCAAGCGCCGCGTAGGCGCACATGCGCCGGATAATCGCCGGCGTGGGGCCGCCGTTTGCCAGCACATCCTGAATCAGGGAATCCTCTGTCAGAAGATTGACGCGGATGGAGGGATCCAGTTTTCGTATCATATCCTTTAAATCCTGATGATTGGACGTGCTGGTGCCAAGAATCATAATCCGTTTTTCTGCCATGACTGCTTTTCTCCTTCTTCGTTCCTGTCTGTCTTTTTATTGTTCTTCCAAAATGGGAACCTGCGACCTGCGCTGCGCGGCGGAAACGACATCCGCAAGCGCCGATTCGTTCCCGACGTTGCCGGGGAAGACGACGTAGCACACGCCCGGATAGCGGCTTTCCGGCCCCAGCTTCCAGACCGGAATGCCCGGCAGAATCTGACCCAGGACAAGCGCGCGGCGCGCCTTTAAGGCCTTGACGCCGATGTCGCTTGAAGTAATGCCGCCCTTTGCCACAATGAAGGCGGGCATGACGCCGATGTCCTGCACAATCTGCACCAGCGCGGCGGAGACGCCGAGGGAAAAGCGCAGGTTTTCCTCGCTGTTATCCGCGGTCCGGCGCACGACGCGCCGGGAGGTGTACAGCACCGCCGTCCTGCCCGAGAGGATATCCGACCGCACCTTTTGCGTCGTCCGGCCAATATACGCCTGCGCGTCGGCATCGTCCAGACGCGTGACGTCAAATTCCGTCGGCGCAACGTCCGCAAGCGCCAGCAGGCGCTCCAGCTGCTGCGTCGTCTTTTTCACATGCGACCCAACGACGACCAGGCCGCCCACATCCGCGCCGGTTGCAAGCTGTGCGCCGGCAAGCAGCGGCTGCGGGGCGATGTTTGCCATCACGCGCACCAGTCCCGCCGCGACGCGGAACAAAAAGCGCTTTCCGGCCTGCATGGCAAGGTAGAGCCCCGAGACAAAGACCTCCATGTCCGCGTAATCGGCGCTGTTGACGATGATCTTTTCAAAATCGCGCGCCTGCATGAGCCGCTGGCAGACGCCCTGCACGTCGCCCTTTCGCAGCATCTCGACGGGAATCGAGTGAATCCGCGCCCCGGCAGGAAGCGACGGGTTTTTCTCACGCACCCAGTCTACAAGATTGCTCGACGTGTAGCCGAACGTCGTATCGCGCGCAAATTCCGTCATGCCGGCGGGCACAAGATAATCGCCCTCCTGCACATAGTGCACGTCGCCCACCGTATAGCGCCCGCCCTCGGGGAAAAACGGCGCGATGATCTCGCCGTCGACGTCGCCGAATCCGGCGTCGAGCAGCCCCTGACGCAACGTCGCCGTCTCCAGCGGATAATGCCCGCGCAGCGTCGAATCGCTCCGGCTTAAAATCGTAAAGTCCACGCCCGTGCGCCGCGAAGCCTCGGCAAGGTTTGCGACGATCTGCTCGTGCATCGCACGCGACTGTGCCGCCGAAACGCCGCGCGAATTGGTCAGGACAAAGAAGATATGCCCGTCCTCGCGCAGCCCGTCGCACAGGCTTTGGACGGACCAGTCGGTGTAGACGCTGACGTCATGCACCGTCTGCACGCCCGTGGGGTCGTCATCCAGCACGACCATCTTGCACGAAAGCGGATATCCGCGCCTGTAAAAGTCCTCAATCCGGTATACCGGATCAAGCGTGGAAAAAAGCGTCTGTTTCAATACCTTTTGCATGGTGTTATTCCTCTTCTTTCTTTGGTTTCATTGACGGATCGCATGGGCGGCATGCATCGTTGTTCTGCGCCTGCGCCAGCGCGCCGGGCGCCCAGCGTTCGAGGATGGCGGCGACCTGTTCGTTTTTTTCGATCTCGCAGGCAAAAAGACCCTTTTCGCCCATCAGGCGCGGATGCGCCGCGCCGCTTTTTGCGTCGTTGTGGTAGTCCGAACCGCCGCTTAAAAAGAGGCGGCCGCCGTAATCTTCGCGCACCATCTGTTCAATCTGCAGCGGCGTGCGCATACCGCGGTAGCTGGTCTTGTCGTACGGATAGGCCGCTTCAATCCCCTGCAGGCCCGCGTCGATGAGCCGGTCGATATACGCGCTTCGCGACATGTCGCGCGGCCTGCTCATGATAAGATGCGGATGCGCCAGAATCGAAAAGCCGCCGCTTTGGCGGATCATGTCGATCGCCGCGCGCGGGTCGATCTTCTCCCGCTTGACGGCCGCATAGCGCGGCGTGGTCTGAATCATCTTCTTTGCCGCGCTCCAGTCCGGCGCGCCGCCGCAGGCGGCGATGGCGTTGAACACATGCTTGCCCTGCAGCGCCATTTCGTCGATGACCGTCCCGTTTTGATGCAGGACATCCTCCCAGCTGATCGGCATGCCGTCCTGGGCAAGAAGTCCGACAAGGCGCCGGTAGCCGGCCGCCTTGGAGCGCGCCATCTCCTGCCCGAAGCGCGCAAACACCGGCAGGGAAAAGTCGCATCCAAGGCCGATGATGTGCACGTCCGGCACGAGCGTATCGCAGGAAAATTCAATGCCCGGCACGATGTACGCGCCGCGCTTTCTGCCGAATGATACCAAATCCTCGCCCTGCGGCGTAAGATCCGCAGGCACGTCGTGATCCGCCACGGCGAATGCGTACACGCCGCGCGCACGCGCCACGGCGCACAGCTGTTCATAGGTATCCGCCCCGTCGGAGCGGACGCTGTGGCAGTGCAGGTCAAAGGGGTATTGCGCAAGTTGCGTCTCCACTTGTCCGATTCCTCCAAAAAAAGAAAGTGTCGTTGTCACGCATTGTCTTTACGTTCAGTATACTCCATTCGCGCGTCCGCTTCAACCGCATGCGCATCCGCTGCCGCCATCCGCCGGATTTTTCGCGGGGGCGTGGTGTACAGGCAATCGTTTTGTGCTATAATGTTTGTACCAATTTTTTGTACGGAGGCTATCTTTTATGGCAGCGTATTATGAGCAACCGCTTAAACTTGTCTGGAACAAACTTGTCCGTTATCCCGGCGGCCGCGAGATTGACCGCTTCCGCGGCATCTATCCCGGCGCCGACGACGGCCGTCCCGAGGCGTGGGTCGGCTCCTGCGCGCGCGTCATCAACGCCGCGCAGCTGGAGGATAAAAACGAGGGCATGGCAAAGGTCAACATGCCCGACGGCTCCGTGATCTATGTGCAGGAGCTCATCGACATGGATCCCGCGCACGTCCTTGGCGCGGAGCATGCCAAAAAATATGGCAACAACTCCAATTTGCTGGTCAAGCTCCTGGACGCCGAAAAGCAGCTTCGCCTGCAGGCGCATCCCACGCGCGAGCGCGCCAAGAACACGCCGTATTTCAATCACGCCGACTTCGGCAAAACCGAGTGCTGGTACATCATCTCCCTGCGCGAGGATTCGCCCGTGAAACCCTATCTGCTGCTTGGCTTTAAGGAAGGTATCACGCGCGAAATCTACGACGACCTCTATGACAAAGAGGACGTGCCCGCGATGGAGAACTGGTGCCACAAGATCTATCCGCAGCCGGGCGAGATGTACTTCGTGCAAAGCGGCCTTGTCCACGCCGTGGGCACCGGCTGCTTCATGATCGAGATTCAGGAGCCCTCCGACTTCACCGTCGGCGTGGTGAAAAACCCCGACTATCCCGGCGGCCCCGAGGAGTGGAAAGAACGCGAACTTGGCACGTACCACTACGACGGATGCAGCTATGAGGAAAACCTGCGTCGCTGGAAGGTCGAGCCCAAAATCCTGCGCGAAACCGAAAACGGCAAGGAAGTGTACCTGATCGGTTCGGATCAGACGCCTTTCTTCGGCGGCGTGCGCTATGAGCTGACCGGCGAATTTGCGCCGATGGATACCGGTACGTTCTCCATCAACATCGTCACCGACGGCGAGGGCAAAATCCTCTACGACGGCGGCGAG
>JAHZHV010000169.1:14340-16004 GCA_019420085.1 Christensenella sp. | reverse complement strand
ATCGGCAGAAACGGCGCGGGCAAAAGTACGCTGCTGAAATCGCTGCTGAACATGGTGCGTCCCCAAAGCGGCAGCGTCACGATGTTCGGCATGGACTTTTACCGGAATGAAGCGGCGTGCAAGCAGCAGCTCGGCGTCGTGTTCGGGGGCGTGGATTTTTATCCGCTGAAAAAACTTTCCGCAATCACGGCGACGACGGCGGGATTTTACCGGGACTTTGACCCGGCGCGGTACCGGCGCTGCATGCAGCGCTTCGGCCTGGCGGAGGATAAGCCGTTTCGCACGCTTTCCAGCGGCATGAAGGTCAAATATCTTCTGGCGCTTGCGCTGTCGCATCATGCCCGGCTGCTGATTTTGGATGAGCCGACCTCCGGGCTGGACCCCGTATCGCGGGAGGAACTGCTGCATATTTTCCGGCGGGTTGTCGCTACGGGGGACTGCTCGATTCTGTTTTCCACGCATATTACAGGCGATCTTGACCGCTGCGCCGACGATATTACCTATCTGCGGGACGGACGCGTGCTGCAAAGCGCGCAGCGCGACGCATTCCTGCGCGCGTTTGCGCACTTAAAGACGCCGCAGGATACCGGGGAACTGACGCTGGAGCAGATCATGCTGCGCACGCAAAGGAGCGACTGGGATGAAGAAACTGTTTTGTAAGGAACTGCGCCTGGTGGCGCACCCGACGTCCATTGTGTTTTCCTGTCTGGGCTGCCTGGTGCTCGTGCCGGCATATCCATACAGCGTCGTCTTTTTGTTCGGCTGTCTTGCGCCGTATATCACGTTTTGGAACGCGCGTGAGACAAACGACGCCTGGTATACGGCCACGCTCCCCGTCACCAAGCGGCAAAGCGTTGCGGCAAAGTGCCTGCTGACCGCTGCATTTCAGCTGTTTCAGCTTGCGCTGGCGGCCGTCTTTGCCGCCGTGCGGCACGCGCTTGCAGTGCCAAACAACCCGGTGGGCATCGACCCGACGCCTGCGTTTTTCGGGTGCGGACTTTTGATCGAGGCCGTCTTTGATTTTGTGTTTCTGACGACGTTTTACAAAAGCGGCTACCGGGTGGGCAGGGCGTTTCTTGCGGCGTCGGTGCCGCTGGCGGTGCTGATGGCCGCGCTGGAAAGCTGCGCGCACATCCCGGCGCTTGCGTGGATGGACACTTTGACGGCGGCGGACGTGCGGCGGCAGCTGCCGATTCTCCTGGGCGGCATGGTCTTTTATCCCGCGCTGCTGACGGCGGCCTGCCGCGTCGGCGCCGCGCGCTTTGAACGGGTGGACCTGTGACGCAAAAGACCTTTGCGTACGCGCGGGAACCAATAAATGCGCGAAGGCAAAAAAACGCGCGCGTCTGTCGCCGGGGCAAAAGGCGGCGGCGTGCGTTTTGCGTCGGGCTCAGCGTTTGGGATCGGGAAGAAAAAAACGCCGTGCGTCTGGCAGAAAGCGAAAAAAGAAGAAGCGCCGCAAGGGATAACGCACGGGCTTTTGTACGCGCGGGTCAAAGCGGGCGCTGAAAGAGACAGCGGGTGCGCGCGTGGCGGCTTCAGGCGCTGCGGGCTTGTGTGCGGGGGAAGCGCGGGGAAGGCTTCGCGCTTTTTTTCTGCCGTGTGGACGGACAGGGCATGTGAAAAGAGGATGCGTGCGCGCGGCACAGTTTCGGTAACGAAGC
>JAHZHV010000169.1:0-14240 GCA_019420085.1 Christensenella sp. | reverse complement strand
GGGCATGTGAAAAGAGGATGCGTGCGCGCGGCACAGTTTCGGTAACGAAGCGGCGGACAGAGACCAGTTCTGGGTATCTTTCTTCCCACAGGGCGATACAGACAGGGTATGTGCAAAGGAGAAAGTACGTGTTTTGCGGCGGGTTCCGGTTTCGGCGGCGCGGCGTGCGGGCGGAGGGAGAAAACAAAAGCGCCCGTTTTTTTGTCGGACACGCGAAAAAAAGATGCGGCGGGGAAAAACGTCCGGCCTGTCTGCGGCGGATGGGGGCATGAAAAAAGCGCCCCCCTTTTTTTGCACATGCGGCAAAAAATCGAGGGGCGCAAAGCGCGTTCTTTTTTCGGCCAAAAATCGAGGGGAGCGCAGCGCGCCGTTTTTATTGGGCGGCGTCCTCCTGCCACTGGGCGGCGGGGTTCATGAAGCGCGTGTACTGACCCTGCCACAGCAGCTTGACCGTGCCGGTGGGGCCGTTTCTCTGCTTGGCGAGGATGACCTCGGACATGTTGTCCGCGTTCTCATTGTAATAGGCGTCGCGGTACAGGAACATGACAAGGTCGGCGTCCTGCTCGATGGACCCGGACTCGCGCAGGTCGCTCATGATCGGGCGATGCTCGGTGCGGATTTCCGCGGCGCGGTTTAGCTGGCTTAAGACGATCACCGGCACGTCCAGTTCGCGCGCAAGCCCCTTGAGCGCGCGCGTCATGTCGCTGACCTGCTGCTGGCGGTTGTCGCCGCTGCCGGGCGCGCTCATCAGCTGCAGGTAGTCGATCGTGATTAAGTCAAGCCCCTTTTCCATCTTCAGGCGGCGGCATTTGCTGCGCACGTCCATGACGGAAATGCCGGGGGTATCGTCGATGTAGATATGCGCGTTGCGCATGGCGCTCATGGCCTTGAGAAGCTTCGGCCAGTCGTCGTCGGCCATATTGCCGGTACGCACGTTCTGCAGTTCGACCATTGCCTCGCAGCAGAGCATGCGGTTGACCAGCTGGCTTGCCGAGTCTTCCAGCGAGAACATGGCCACATGCGCATTCTCCCGCAGTGCGGTATGCATGGCGATGTTCATGACAAAACTGCTTTTTCCCATCGACGGACGCGCGGCGACCAGAATCAGCTCCGAACCGTGCAGGCCGCTTGTCTTGTTGTCAAGCTCGGTAAAGCCTGTGGCAAGCCCCGTGATGCGCTGCTTGTTGGCGTAGCTTTGTTCGATCGCGTCATAGGCGTCGATCAGCTGATCGGAAAGACTGACAAAGCCGCGGCCGGCGCTGCGCTGGGTGATGTTGAAGATCGCCTGTTCCGCCATGTCCACCGCTTCGGACGCGCTCTGGGACGGGTCATACCCGGTATTGACGATTTGATTGCCTGCGGCGATGAGCCGGCGCATGGTCGACTTTTCAAGCAGAAGATCGATATACGTCTCAATCTTGGATACGCCCGGCACGCCCTGGGAAAGCTCGACCAGATAGGCAGGCCCCCCGATGCCGTCGAGACTGCCGCGCGCACGCAGTGCGTCCGTCAGCGTCACCATGTCCACGACCTGGCTTTTGGCGTACATGCCCTTGGCGGTATCGAAGATCTCGCGATGGGCGGGAATGTAGAAGTCCTCCGGCTCCAGCGCCGCACAGGCGGTGGCGACGGCGCCTTCGGAAAGCAGCATGCAGCCTAAAACGGACTGTTCAAGCTCTGCGGCGGCGGGCATAACGCGCTCTGCGGCCACGATGGAAGCCTCCTTTCCATTCAAAAAGGGGAATCAAAAGCAAAACCGAAAAAGCCGGTGTGTTGCAGACGGATTTTTTCGCTTCAGGCAACGATAACCTCGACGGTGATGTTCGCCGTCATGTCCGCGTATACGCGCACGGCAACCTGCGTCTTGCCCGCCTGCTTCAGCGGTGCGTCAAGCTCAATGCGCTTTTTGTCCACTTCGACGCGATGCTGCTTTTTCAGCGCGTCCGCAATGTCGGACGCCGTCACGCTGCCAAAGAGCCGGCCGTCTTTTCCCGCCTTGGCGCTGATTTGCACCTGCAGCCCCTCCAGCTGCCTGCAAAGCGCCTGCGCCTCGCTGCGCTCCATGTTCTTTCTGTGCACCTGCAAACTGCGCTGCTGGTTGGAGCGGTTCACGTTCGCCGCCGTGGCTTCCTGTGCAAAGCCCTTGGGCAGAAGGAAGTTGCGGGCATAGCCGTCGTTGACCTCGACGATGTCGTTGGCGCGGCCTGTTCCCCTGACGTCTTTGAGCAGAATCACTTTCATGGTTTTTGTTATCCTCCTTGCAAAAAATCGGTTCATTCGTTGGTGGTATCGCCGGAATTGCCGGTATTGCCGCAATCGCCGGGCGCATCGGAATTGTCGGAATCGTCACGATCCTGCGGCATGGGTTCCTGCGGGGAAGGTTCCCGTCCGGCCTGCTCCGGCGCCTGTTCGCAATCCGGCCCGTTCTGCGCATCCGCCGGTTTCTGCGCATCCGCATCCTTTTTGGCCTGCGGTTCTTTTTCCGCATCCGGCCAGACGTCGGCGCGGATGTGCTGCGCGGCCTGCTTCATCTTCTGGCTGAAGTCAAGGAAGCTGCGCAGGCGGATGACGTAGTCGATCGTGCCGAACATCGAGACGATCGACGCGGCGATCGTGCCGCAAAGCACCAGAACGGCCGCGCGCGCGGGGCGCTTCCAGCCGCGGCGGCCGGTCAGATAGGCGATGCTGCAAAGGCCCTGCACGTAGAACACGGCGCTGAAGAGCGTGTAGACGATCGTCATCGGCCCGTCCAGTGCGGAAAGGCCTGCAAAGCTTGTGAAAAGCAGCGCGATGGCGGCGATGAACAGTCCCGCGCCGATATCGCGCGGCAGCTGCCACTGGGAAAACGGCGCAAGGTCGCGGCCCGGCGCGGTGCGCACACCCAGGAAAAGACCCATGCCCCGATCCGGATGCGCAAGCCAGTGCGTGGGGCATGCGTACAGCAAAAGCCCGCCGAGACTGACAAGCAGCACGCTTGCAACGGGCAGCGACGTGCGCACCATCAATTCCAAAAAGCCCTGCGTCTGGGCGGCGAGCTGTTCATGGGAAAGCTGCGCGGCCTGCTGCATGAGATTGGCAAGCGACTCGGCCGAGCGCGCTTCGCCGTAGAAGACCTGTTTTAGCTGCCACAGCATGCCAAGGGACTGCGTGGCGGCGGGGGAAGTATCCGCAAGAAGTGCCTGATCGGTTGCGGTACAAAGCGCGGCGATGGGATCGCCGCCCAAAAGCAGATACAGCACGCCGTAGAGCGCGCCAAGCCCCAGTGCAATCCCGCCGCAGGCGGCGATGACGCCGTCAAAGTGCGCGCGGTCGGGGAAACGCCGGTGAAACAGGCAAAGCGGCGCGATGGACGCGGCGACGAAAACGAGCTGCAGCGTCGCCGGCAGGAAGCCGCCGGCGGCCCACACACCGCAGGTAAACGACACCGCGGCAAGCAGCGAGGCATATCCCGGACGGCCGCCCTGCAAAAGCGCGGCATAGATCAGCATGCAGGCAAAAGTCAAAAGCGGGAAAAACAGACCCGCGACAGTCAGCGCGACGGTCAGCGCGCCAAGTGCCGCGTCGCGCCACGGCGTGCGCGGCATCGTTGCGGATGAATGGGACGGCTGCAAGAAAAACACCCTCCTTATACAGGTTCATGCGCCGCCTGGCGGCATGGCACATGAAGTACATTCTATTATACCGCCTTTTGACGAACGGGGCAATAAAATAATAAGCATGCGCATGGGGTCAATGGATAAGGCCGGTCCGCGCATGCGGCATGGCAGGACATCGCGCGTACGCTTTTCAAACGCCGCGCGCGATGGTATAATGAAACACAGGAAAGAAAAAACGGGAAAAACCGTTCGCGCGCATGCTGCTTTTTTGTGTTTGCACACGCTTTTTGCGGACGCATGCGGACGGGGTAAGGAGGAAGACGGATTTCCATGGCAATGCTGGAGTTTAACTTTCAGTCCGATGTGCTGGGGTTTGAACAGCAGATCACGGTGCTTCTGCCCGACCCGCGCGCGCTGCTTGCGCCGGGGGAGGATGCGCCAAACACGCAGGACTTAAGTGTTTTGTATCTTTTAAACGGCTTTCAGGGCAATCACCTTGACTGGGTGCGCGGCACGATGCTGCCCCGGTTTTTGAAGGATTCCAGAAAGCGCATTGCGGTCGTGATGCCGGCGGGGCTGACCTACTATTACGCCGACATGAAACGCGGCTGGAAATACTTTACCTATGTGGCCGAGGAACTGCCGATGATCGTGCGTTCCTACCTGCATATCAGCGCCGATCCAAAAAACACGCACGTTGCGGGCATGTCGATGGGCGGCGCGGGCGCGATGAAGCTGGCGCTGACGTACCCCGGACGCTATGCGACCGTCTCCAGCTTCTCCGGCGCGCTTGACCCGATCGGGCGCGCGGCCGAGGCGGCGCAGCAGATGCCCGAGCGCACGGAGCTTTACAACAACATCTACGGCGAGGACATGCAGGCGCGCCGCGGCTCCGCCGACGACATCATGCACCTGCTTGACACGGCGAAAGCTTCCGGACAGAAGCTGCCGCGCATCTATCAGTCCTGCGGCACGGCCGATTATCTGTATGATTTTAACATCGCCTTCCGCGACAAGGCGCTGGCGCTTGGCTATGACCTGACGTTCTATGAGGAAGAAGGCGTCGGGCACGATTGGACGTTCTGGAACAGCGAGGTCAAAAAGCTCATCGACCGCCTGCCGGCCGAGCCGGTGTAAGGAGGATTTGCCATGCTTGTTAAAATCAATTATCTTTCCCGGATTCTGGACGAGGAGACGACGTTCTATGCGATGCTGCCCGAGCCGCGCGTGATGAAAATTTACGAAAGCGGCGGCGCGGTGACGGAGAATCTGCCGGTGCTGTATCTTCTGCACGGCTACCACGGCGGGCCCAGCGACTGGCAGCGCAAGACGTGCGTGGAGCAGTTCATGCACGAGGCGCAGAAGCATATGATCATCGTCACGCCAGGCATGTACAACTTCTTCTACACGAACATGGCGCACGGCAAGCGCTATTTCGACTGGATTGCCGACGAACTGCCGGCCGTGGTCAAAAGCTACTTTCGCGCAAGCGACCGGCGTGAGGATACCTATGTGGCCGGTCTTTCAATGGGCGGCTACGGCGCGATGAAGCTGGCGCTGACGTATCCGGAGCGCTACGGCTATGCGGCAAGCTTCTCCGGCGCGGTCAACGTCTTTGCCCAAAAGCCCCTGTCGGACGTGCGCGATCCCAAGATGCTGGCCATGCGCCGCGCGATGCAGCAGGAACACGAATGGATCTTCGGTCCGGAACAGACGCGCCCGGGCAGCGATAACGACACCATGGCGCTGCTTGACCGCTGCCCGGCGGCGCGCGCGCCGAAACTGTACGTCTCCTGCGGCATGGACGACGACCTGTACGAGGGCAACATCGCCTTCCGCGACAAGGCAGCGCGCCTGGGCTTTGACATCACGTTCTACGAGCAGCCCGACACCGGCCATGAATGGCGCTTCTGGAACACGGAGGTTGAAAAGCTGATCAAACGCTTCCTGCCGTAAAAAGCGGATGCGCGCCGATGTTGCACATCGGGCGTGGGCTGTGCTATAATAACGCGCGTAAAAGGCAGTGATCGGCCTTGCATCGCGCCGTGGGGAAAAGACGGCGTTTTTTCCCTGCCGTCCGGTATGAAAAAAGAGAGGTTCCCCCAAAAAGGGCGGCGACGCCTTTTTCAGGCTGCGAGGGGAACGGCGGCGTGCGCAGGATGCATCCCGGGTCGGGAGCCGCGGGCAAACCCCGCCGCATGTACCGCGTTACGGGCATTTTCATGAAGCGGGCGGCGCTTGCGCCGTCAAAAAAGGTGGTACCGCGGGCGCGCCCCGTCCTTTTAAAAGACAAAGGATGGGCGCGCCGTTTTTGCACGACTGATTACGAAAGACAAGGAGCAGCACGATGGCAAAGAAGCAGGAGTTTGTCCGGGAAATCACCTCCCGGCAGGAGAATTTTTCCAAGTGGTATACCGACGTCATTTTAAAGACGCAGATGGTTGACTACGGTCCCGTCAAGGGCACGATGGTCATCCGTCCCTATGGGTATCGCGTCTGGGAGCTGATCCAGCAGCATCTGGATGCGAAATTTAAGGAGACCGGACATCAGAACGCCTATTTCCCGCTGCTGATTCCCGAGGCGCTTCTGCGCAAGGAGACCGAGCACGTCGAGGGCTTTGCGCCGGAAGTGGCATGGGTCACAAAGGGCGGCAACGAGCAGCTTGCCGAGCCGCTTGTCGTGCGCCCCACAAGCGAGACGATCATCTGCGAGATGTACTCCCGCTGGGTGCAGTCCTGGCGCGACCTGCCGCTGAAGCTGAATCAGTGGTGCAACGTCATGCGCTGGGAAAAGAGCACGCGCCCCTTCCTTCGCACCAGCGAATTCCTCTGGCAGGAGGGTCATACCATCCACGCCACGCAGGAGGAGGCGCAGCAGGAGACGATGCGCATGATCGAGGTCTACCGCGATTTTGCCGAAAACGTGCTGGCGATGCCCGTCATCGTCGGGCAGAAGAGCGACAAGGAGCGCTTCGCCGGCGCCGTGGCGACGTATTCCATGGAGGCCATGATGCAGGACGGGCAGGCGCTGCAGGCCGGTACGTCGCATAACCTGGGTCAGCACTTTGCAAAGGTCTTCGACATCAAGTTCCTGGATAAGGACGGCGTGCAAAAGTACGTCTATCAGACCAGCTGGGGCGTCTCCACGCGCCTGATCGGCGGCATCGTCATGGTGCACGGCGACGACCGCGGCCTCGTGCTGCCCCCGCGCGTTGCGCCCATCCAGGCCGTCGTGCTGCCCATCGCCATGCATAAGGAGGGCGTCGAAGCGGGCGCACAGCGCGTTGCCGAGCAGCTGCGCAGCGCCGGCGTGCGCACCGAGCTTGACCTGCGCGAGCAGAGCGCCGGCTGGAAGTTCAACGAGTGGGAGATGAAGGGTGTGCCCGTGCGCGTCGAGGTCGGCCCGCGCGATCTGGAGGCCGGACAGGTGACCATCGTGCGCCGCGATACGCTGGAAAAATCCACGCTGCCCATCGAGGGGATCGGCGAGGCGATTGTGCATCTTCTGGACGACGTGCATCAGGGCCTGTACAACAAGGCGCTGCAAATGCGCGACTCCAAAATCTTCGAGGTGGAGAACCTTGCGCAGCTGCGCGACGCCGTCGAGAAGAACCACGGCTTTGCTTCGGCCATGTGGTGCGGCAGCCGCGAATGTGAGGACCGCATTAAGGAGGAGACCGGCGCAACCAGCCGCGTCATGCCTTTTGAACAGCATCTGATGGGCGATACCTGCGTCTGCTGCGGTAAAAAGGCCAAGATCAACATGCTGTTTGCGCGCAGCTATTGAGCAAAAAAACAACGCAACGGTAAAGAGGTGAGACGCTCATGATGACAAACCGCACAGGCGCCGCGCGCGTCGTCGCGCTGGTTCTGATCGGCACGCTGCTTGCTTCGTCGATGTTTACGCTGCTTTACTATCTGTTCGCCTGAATAAAAGGCCGCGCGCGAAACCATGAAGCATCTGTTTATCATCGGCGGCCCGATGGGCGTCGGCAAGACCGCGGTCTGCCGCGCGCTGCAAACGCTGCTGCCGCAAAATGCGTTCCTGGACGCCGACTGGTGCTGGGATATGCGCCCGTTCGTCGTCTGCGAACAGACAAAGCGCATGGTGCTTGACAACATCCGGCACGTGCTGAACAGTTTTCTTGCGTGCGAGCTGTATCGCAACGTCCTGTTTTGCTGGGTGCTGCCCACGCGGCAGGTCTTTGCCGACGTGCTGGCGGGCCTTGACCTTCGCGGCGTACAGGTACACGCCTTTTACCTGACGGCAAGCCCCGACGCGCTGCGGGCGCGCCTTGCGCGCGATGTGGCGCAGGGCCTGCGCACGCCGGACGTCATCGGCCGGAGCCTTGCGTATCTTGCAAAGGCCGACGGCGTCGCGCTGCAAAAGATCGATACCACGCACCTGTCGCCCGCGCAGACTGCCCGGCGCATCGTGCAGCTTGCCGTGCCGGACGGCGAGACAAAAGACACATAACAAAAACCGCGCCGCGGGGCAAAATCACCCCGCGGCGCGGCTTTTGTTCGATCAAAAAGACAAAGGACTTGGCGGCCTTCGCCGCTTTGATCGAAGGACTTGAAGGAACAGAATATGAAAGAAAACAACGCCGCCTTGGAACAATTTGATCGTTCACCTAAACTACTGTCTATAGTATAACAGCACTTGAGATTGTATGCAAGCGCCGCCGCGGTGAAAACGGAAAAATTTTTGCAATATGGCTAAAAAGGCGGGGGGTATGTGCGGCGCAAACGACGGAGGGGGGCACAAAGATGCGGGGTGCAAAAAAGGCGGCACGGATGGGGCGCAGGGAACCCTCACCCCGCTGCGGATTTTTTTGCCTGTGCGAAAAAGGGGTGTGAGAAAGGCGGCGCGGATGGGGCGCGGGGAAAAAACGCCCCCGCCGCGTGTTTTTTTCTGTGCGAAAAAAGGGGATGTGAAAAAAGGAATGTAAAAAAGGCGGGTGCGCGGTGCTTCCTCATCCCACTGAGACTGTTATCTGCGCGAAAAGGAGGGCACGCAAAAGGATGGTGCAGATGGTGCGTGGTGCGCCCTTATCCCATTGAGACTTTTGTCTGAGCGAAAGAGGGGATGTGAAAAAAGGAATGTAAAAAAGGCGGTGCGTGATGCTTCCTCATCCCACTGAGACTTTTGTCTGTGCGAAAAAGGGAATGCGCAAAAAAGCGGCGCGGGGGCAAAGCGGAGGGCGTGCAGTGGAAATGACGGGTGCAGACGCAAAGACGGGACGCGCAAAAAAGCGGCGCGGATGGGGCGCAGGGAACCCTCACGCCACCGCGGGTTTTTTGCATGCGCGCAAAAGGCGGCGCGCAAAAAAGGCGGGTGCGCGGGTGCGGCTGGAAACAATCAGACGGGCAGATGGGACGCGGCGGGATTTGCAAGCGTCTTTTTGCGGCGCGGGTTTTGGGACAGAAGAACAAAAAAAGCGGATCGAAAAAAGGACGCAAAAAACCGCGGCAGGCGGGGAGACATGCGTATGTTTCCCGTTCTGTCGCGGCGTGGGATGAAAGGGCTGTTATTTTCCGGCGCGTGCGGCGCGGATATTTTCCAGGAACACCTTTGCGGTCTTGACGATCTGGTCGTAATCGCCGGTCTTGGCGCCGCCGGTCAGCGAAGAGCCTGCGCCCACGGCGACTGCGCCCGCGCTGATCCACTCATGCACGTTTTCGGCGCTGACGCCGCCGGTGGGCATGGCGTTGATCTGCGGGATGGGGCCCTTGAAGGCCTTGATGATCTTGGGCCCGAACAGCTCGCCGGGGAAAATTTTGGTGATCTCGGCGCCGGCTTCCATGCCTTCCAGCGCCTCCTTGACGGTCATCGCGCCGGGCATGCAGGGCACCTGATAGCGGTTGCAAAGGCGCATGGTGTCAAGGTTCAAAGAGGGGCTGACGACGTAGCGCGCGCCGGAGAGGATGGCCATGCGGGCGGTCTCGGCGTCCAGCACGGTGCCTGCGCCGATGATGATCCTGTCCGGATCGACGCGGCGGGAAAGGTCGGCGATGATCTCATGCGCGCGGTCGACGGTGAACGTCATTTCGATCGCGGCGATGCCGCCCTCGATGCAGGCTTCGGCAATCTTGAAGGCCTGTTCGCCGGAGTCGGCGCGCACGACGGCGACAAGGCCGACGTCGCAGATGCGGTTGATGATGGCGGATTTGTTGGTCATGGTAGATACGTTCTCCCTTCCAAAAGATGAATTAAAATTGGATATCCGCGTCGTAAAGGCGCTTGTAGCGTGCAAACCGTTCGGCGTAGTGCGCCGCCTTCGACCCGTCGGGCAAAACGTTCGTCTGCGGACCGGGGTCAAAGCCCGCCAGGTCGTCAAGATGTCCCGTGGCGTGCAGGCCCAGCGCGGCGCAGCCGAGCATGGATGCCTGCTGCGTATCGGCGCACTGGATGGGATGCTGGAGGATGTCGCAGAGCATTTGCGTCCAAAGCGGGGAATTGAGGATGCCGCCGGAGACGCGGATGACATCCGGCACGCCGCCGACATGGCACAGGCTGCGGTAGCAGTCGTACAGGTTCATCAGCACGCCCTCCAGCACGGCGCGGTACAGATGCCCGGGACCCGTTTCGCCGCGCAGGCCGTACAGCGTGCCCAGCGCGCCGTCGCGCCAGCCGGGGCAGCGTTCCCCGTACAGGAACGGCGTAAAGACGGGATAGTCGCCCGTCACGCGCGCGGCAAGGTCTTCCAGCGCGCCGTAGTCGTACTGCCCGCCCAGCACGGTCTGCACCAGCCACTCCACGCAGTTGGTCGCGCCGGAGGTCGCCGCGCCGCAGAGCCAGCGGCCGGGCCCGACGTAGCACCATGTGCCGCCGGGGGTCTGGGTCTGCACGGGATGGTCGAACGCCATGCGAAGCGCGCCGCTGGTGCCGACCGACAGCGTCATTACGCCCGGTCCCATTGCGCCTGCGCCGACCTGATTCATCGCGCCGTCCGGATGCGGCGGCACGACCGGGATGCCTGCGGGCACATGAAGACGCGCGGCGGCCTGCGCGCAAAGCGGCGCGCAGGCTTCGTGGCTGACAAGCGCGGGCAGCTGCGATGCGTCAAGGCCGCAGAAATCGAGCATGCGCTCGTCCCAGCACAGCGAATGCGTGTTCAATAGCGCCGTGCCGGAGGCCATCGCGTGCGAGACCTGCCAAAGGCCGGTCAGATGATAAAAGATGTAGTCGCCCTGCCCGGCGCATAAAAGGCCGTCGCCAAGGCCGAGCGTTCGCTTGATGTACGGATACTTAAACGCCGGATAGATCGCGTGCGCCATGCAGCCGGTGCGCCGGTAGACTTCCGCGCAGAAGGCGGCGTCCTGCCGCAGGCTCTGCGCATAGGCGGCCGCGCCGGTATAGGCCCAGGAATACGCGCGCGTGACCGGGCGCATGGACGAATCGAGCATGAGCAGCGAATGCCATGTGCCGCCGACGCTGACGCAGTCGATTGTGCAGCCGCTTTGTAAGGCCGCTTCGCCTCCGACGCACAACAGCGCTTCCAGCACGCCGTCGGCGTCCTGCGTCTGCACGTCGCTGATGTGCGCGTCATAGGCACGGGTGTGCACGCACACGACGCCGCGTTCGGCGTCATAGACCATCGCCTTTGCCGAGGAGGTGCTTGCCTCCAGAACAAGAACGGACATTTGTTGGCTCCATTTCCTTTCATTTAAACAGGATCACAGCGTGAATGCGTGTCTGTATGTCCAGTATAGCACAGCGGCGTGTAAAAAGGGCGCATAAATGCATAAAAGTGCGCTGAATTGATGCGGGCATATGCGCATATTGGCGCTGAATTGATGCGGGCATATGCGCATACTGGCGCCCAATCGAATGCGGACGGGAAGGCTGCTGTTTGGATGCTGTTAAGGATTTTGCGACGCAGTGCACCTGCAAAGGCCTGAAAAACGCTGAAAAACAGGCAAAAACGGCGCTTTGAAGGGCGTTTTTCCCATGTGGGAACGGCCGTTGACAGGCAAAACAGGCGGATGCTATGATACATATCAGAGTGTCTGATGTGTTTTTTCGGTTGCCGGCTGCATGCGGTTTTTGCGCAAATGGCCGCATCTGTCCGTCTCAAGGGGGGCAGAAGCCAAAGAGGCGATGGCCTTTTGCAGGCCGCGGCGGAGGGGATCCAAAAAAACGCGTCGTGCGGCGTTCTGTGTTTTTATTCTATCTTTCAAAACAGGTGGTGTGACGATGCAAGTAAGTTTATCCACATTCTACGCGCTGTCGTTCCTGACGGCGGCGCTGGCGTTCGCGTTTGCGGCGTATCTGTATCTGTGGGTCAAAAAGCACAAGGTGCAAAACGCCCAGATTCAGAACGTTGCGCAGCTGATTAAAGAGGGTGCGAACACCTTCATGCGGCGCGAATACCGCATCCTGGCCGTATTTGCCGCGGTGGCGGCGGTACTGATCTTCGTCTTTCTGCCCGCGCCGATCTGGAAGGGGCAGATCGTGTCCAATGTGTCGATGGCGCTTGCCTATATCGCAGGTACCGTGCTTTCCGCCATTGCGGGCAAGATCGGCATTCTCGTGGCGACGCTGTCCAACGCACGCACGGCCGAGGGCGCGCAGCACGGCATCCGTCCGGCGTTTTTGATGGGCTTTCGCGGCGGCGCGGTCATGGGCCTACTTGTGGTAGGCTGCTCGCTTTTGGGCGTGGCGGCGGTGCTGATGGCCACGGGCGATGCGAGCATCCTTCTTGGATTCTCCTTCGGCGCAAGCTCCCTTGCGCTGTTTGCCAAGGCCGGCGGCGGCATCTTTACCAAGACGGCGGACATCTCCGCCGATCTGACCGGCAAGGTTGAGCTGGGCATTCCCGAGGACGACCCGCGCAATCCGGCGGTCATTGCCGATAACGTCGGCGATAACGTCGGCGACGTGGCCGGCATGGGCGCGGACCTGTTTGACTCCAACGTCGCGGCCATGGCTTCGGCGCTTGTCATCGCACAGGGGCTTACCGGCGGCTTTGCCAATACGGCGATGGTGTTCTGCTATGCGATTTTGGGACTGTTTTCCTCCATCGTCGGCATCGCTACGGCGCGTGTGGGCGAAAACGGAAACCCGACGCGCGCGCTGAATTCTTCCACATACGTCACAACGGCGGTATTCCTTTTGCTGACCGCCGCCGCAACGGCGCTTGTCGAGGGCTTCTCCTGGCGCATCTGGGGCGCGTCCGCGACGGGTCTTCTGGTCGGCGTGATCATCGGCATTACCACCGATTACTTCACCGACGACACCCGCCCCATCGTCCGGCGCGTGGCGCATGCCTCCGCTTCCGGACCCGCAT
Organism: Christensenella sp.; assembly: GCA_019420085.1. Taxonomy (GTDB): domain Bacteria; phylum Bacillota; class Clostridia; order Christensenellales; family Maliibacteriaceae; genus RGIG9107. The sequence continues at coordinate 1,351 of JAHZHV010000169.1, read as the reverse complement.
TTACGATTCTGTCGGGCGTATCCTACGGCTTTTTGTCCGCGCTGCCGGCGATGGTCGGCATTGCGGTTTCCGCGCTTGTGGCGTACCAGCTGTGCGAACCGATGGGACCCGGCTACGCCGTGTTCGGCATTTCGATGGCGGCGGTCGGCATGCTGTCGATCGTCGGCATGATCATCTCCAACGACGCCTACGGCCCGATCGTGGATAATGCGCGCGGTCTTGCCGAAATGGGCGGCCTGGGCGAGGAGACCATCCGCATTGCCGATGAGCTGGACAGCGCCGGCAATACCGTCAAGGCTGTGACCAAGGGCTTTTCCATCGGCGCGGCGGGACTTACGGTCATCTCGCTTTTGGGCGCGTTCCTCTCCGAAGTCAACGTGGCGCTTCTTGCCGCGGGCAGGGAAGCGATTACCGGCTTTGACATCATGTCTCCGACGGTCTTTTTCGGCACGCTCATCGGCGCGGCGATTCCGGCGGCATTCTCGGCAATGCTGATTCTGGGCGTCGACCGCAACGCGCAGCGCATGGTTGAGGAAATCCACCGCCAGTTCCGCAGCATCGCGGGCCTGCGCGAAGGCAAGGCAAAGCCCGATTATGCGCGCTGCATCGATATCGCTACTTCCGGCGCGCTGCGCGAGCTGATCCCGGCGGGCTTGATGGCCATCGTGGCTACGGCGGTCGTCGGCTTCATCGGCGGACCGCAGGCCATCGGCGGCTTTTTGCTGGGCAATATCGTAAGCGGCCTGCTGCTTGCGCTGTTTATGTCCAATGCGGGCGGCCTGTGGGATAACTCCAAAAAGTACGTCGAGGCCGGCAACGAGGGCGGCAAAAACAGCGAGGCGCATAAGGCCGCCGTCATCGGCGATACGGTCGGCGATCCCTTCAAGGACACCGCGGGACCGTCGATCAACACGCAGATCACCGTCGTGTCGCTGGTTGCATCGCTGCTTTCGGCGCTGTTTGTGTCGGTATCCCTGTTCGGCTGAGACGGCCGATAAGGTAAAAATCAATTCTGCGGTTCGAAGATCCGCATAAAAAGTCACGTTCGCGCGATGTGCTTCGGACGGAAAAGATAGAAGGCGCTTTTTAAAAAAAGCGCCTTTTGTTTTGCCATTTTATGCGATCGCCGGCGGATCAAAGCAAAAAGGGAATCGTCCGGGGAAGGGGCGGCATTGGCAAAAAAGGGAGAGATTGCAGATTGCGCGGCGTGTTATGCGCCGTAAAAAGCGATGATGCAAAAAAAGGGCGCGTACAGGGGAGGAACCACGCGGCGGGGGCGGCAGATTAAAGCAAAAGAGGGAATCGTCCGGGGAAGGGGCGGCATTGGCAAAAAAGGGAGAGATTGCAGATT
>JAHZHV010000168.1 GCA_019420085.1 Christensenella sp. | reverse complement strand
CTTCGGCAGCGTCAGTGCCAGTGTGCCGTTCTCATACGCAGCCTTGATGCCGGACTGGTCGATGCCGTCCAAATTGAAGCGTCTCTGGAAGCGGCCCACACGGCGCTCATTGTAGATATAGTTCTTCTTGTTTTCCTTTTTGTGGCTGTTCATCTCTGCGGTAATGGTCAGCACGTCATCGTCTACCGTAATCTCGATGTCGTCCTGTTTGACGCCCGGAAGGTCGACCTCCATCAGATATGCATCATCGTTCTCCTGCACGTCAACCCGCATAACCGACGCGCCTGCAAAATCGCTGGTGTCAAAGAAGGAACGGAAGAACGGGTCATCCACCCAGCTTGCTGCAGCACGATTCAAAGCCTTATTGTTGTTATAGAACGGAATCAAAGATGTCATAGTTCATTTCCTCCTTGCATATTCAAACTGCTTTCGCTGTTTTCGCGGTTAGTGTCTGCGGTTCATCGGGTTTTTATCCCTTTTCCCTTTCGACACTGATAGTATATCCTATAGGTCAAAGATAGTCAAAATCAATTACGGTAAACCTGCTCTTATAAAGATCAGGAAAGGTCAGTTTTAAGGCAAGACCTCTTTCATTCGAATAATATCGCATTTTTTCTTTGATTTTCTTTTGTTTTTAATTTTTTATTGAAATAGTTTTGAAAGGATATTTTTCCTTTCTTTCTTTTTAAAGGTCAAAAAGGAGTCGAAGATATGTCGCAAGCAGTGGCGAAAAAAATAAGTCTGCCATTGCAAAGCTACGCGAAATTTGCATCCCGCACTTGCTTGATTTACCATCGTTTCATGCTTTGTGCTCTCCGCTGACATTCCCAATTATCCCGATTTTCTGCCGCCGGATGCATCGGGTGCATGGACGATACGTCCCGTCACGCCGACATGCTTGCAAATGACGCCGCAGAATTGTGAAAGCCCGTCTTGTCCTGCCGGAAAAAAAGTGCTTTGCCCCGGCTAAACAAAGTCCCACAGCACGTTTACGCAGCAAATTGCATCGCAGATCGGTTTCGCGCCACCGCCAGCCAATTATTCGATTGACATACATAGCGCGCCAATATATAATTATTGTTATATAACGTTAGTAATTTTAAAGGTGATTGACTTATGCCGCCAAAAGTAAAAATAACAAAAGACATGGTTATTGACGCTGCTTTTGAGATCGCGCGCCAGACAGGCGCAGAAACCATCAACGCAAGGACCGTTGCGAAAAAACTGAACTGTTCCACGCAGCCTGTTATGTACCATTTTGCAACCATTGCGCATTTAAAAAAAGCGGTTTATGCAAAAGCGGACTGTTATCATACAGAGTATCTGATGAATGTTGAAAGCCCGGGCATGGGAATTATGCTTGGAATTGGATTGAATTATATTCGCTTTGCGATGGAAGAACCGCATTTGTTCCGTTTCCTTTTTCAATCCAACTATTTTACCGGAACGACTTTGCTTCAAATGATCGATACCGAGGAACTTGCACCAATTCTTCTGGCAATGCAAGGAGCAATCAAAAAAGATATGGCGCAAGTAAGAGAAATCTTTTTGACTATCTTTCTTTTTGCGCATGGATATGCAAGTATTATTGCAAATAATTCATTAGAGTATGATGAGGAACTGATAAAAGCGCATATGCAGCATGCTTATCATGGTGCCGTATTGGCAGCACAGGAGAACGCGAAATGAAAAAACAATATGAAAAAAACGAACTCATCTTTTCCATCACATGGATCGTAAGTTATTGCGTTTTGCAGTCTTTAGCCAATCCGCTGAACGAAAAAATAGGGATTGCATATTCTGCAAGCGCGATTTTCTGCATCTTGCAATCCGCAGTCCTGTTTCTTTTTATTTGGAAGAATAACTTGCAAAAACGATATGGGCTTTGCAGCTCACCTGTGTGTGCCAGTCGCTTTATGTTTTACATTCCCCTGATTGTTTTAGCGACAAGAAATTTTTGGAACGGAGTGACCTTTCGTTTAAACCCGGCAGAGACCGTCTGCTATATTGCCTGTATGCTTTTTGTTGGATTTTTGGAAGAAGTCATTTTTCGAGGACTGCTTTTTCAGGCGATTGCAAAAGACAACGCGAACGCGGCGATGGTTATTTCCAGTGTGACATTTGGTTTGGGCCATTTGCTAAACCTGGTAAACGGCAGCGGTGCAACCATCGCAGAAAACCTGTTTCAAGTTACAGGTGCAACCGCCATTGGTTTTTTGTTCGTGATTCTTTATGATCGCGGCGGCAGTTTATTACCCTGCATCATTACCCACGCTGCAATTAACATCACAAGTGTTTTCGCAGACGAAACGGGATTGACCATGCAAAAGCGTATGGTGTTTCAGTTTATACTGCTTGCCGTTGCTATTGGCTATTGTGTTGCGCTTACAAAGACACTGCCAAAAACAAGCGGTAAACCGGCAGGCGATTGACATGAGAAACAGCCCTATTTGGGGCAAATAAGGCAAAGTTACAGCAGCGGGCGGGTTCATTTTCCCGTACTGTGCAAAGCGCCGACAAGGCGTTTGATTGGCGCGCAGGATTTACAGTGAACCGTTAAAAAAACAGACGCAAAGCCGATAACGTACAGATAAAAATACAGTTATCGGCTTTTATATTCACCTGAACGAATGCATCCTATCCACAACCGTTTCTTTTCCCGCATCATAATGATGCTGCCAGGAAATACGTCAGGGGCAATATGAACGTCTGGCGCGCTTGCCGTCTTTTCCCACCGTCAAACGGCGCAACCCCAAAAAAGTGGCTGCATCCGCACGGTCATGGGGAGCCTGCGCAGGCGCCACAGGTTTTAAAACATCTTACTTCATTGATACGGCCTTACGATCCAGGAACAAAAAAGAGGACGTCCTGATATTCGGCCTACAGAAACGGCGTTGTGTTGCACGACCAGGCGGATTGCCGCATTTGACGATATACCCGCTTGATTACGACAACCTGTCTGCTGCCGCGCGGGTTCGCACCGTATTTTTTAGCCTGCTCAGTGGCCGATAATTCCCCAGACGCGATAAAGAACGGTCATCATCATGTGATCAAAGATCATGTGCACGTCTTCGGTCAGCTGCATATTTTCAACCGGCACGTGCAGCGAGTACTTCGCCATTTTGCGCACCTTGCCGCCCGTATAGCCGGTAATCCCAATGGTATCCACACCGCAGGCGGCGGCGTAGTCCAGCGCATTGACGACGTTCATGCTGTTGCCGCTTCCGCTGATGCCGATGACAAGGTCGCGCTGTTGCAGTTTTCCGCGCAGCTGAAAGCGGAACACCTCTTCATAACCGATGTCATTTGCAATGGCAAGCACGGTCGGGACGTTGTCGTTTAAACAGATGAAGCGGAACTTTTTCTGCGTGTACTCGGAAATCCCCTTGTTAAAGTCGTTGGCAAAATGCGACGCGGTCGACGCACTGCCGCCGTTGCCGAAGATGTAGATGGTGCCTTCGTCCTCAAACGCCCTGACGATGCGCGACAGCGCCGCGTCAATGGCGTCTGTGTCGAGCTTACTGAGCAGTTCCTGCTCGGCCAGGATGTAATCTTGAATGTAGGACTTGTAATCCATGATTCATTCTCCCTTCTCAAGCGTCCGCGCATCCGCTGCGGCGCTGTTTTTTTGTAAAAACGGTTTCAGGAAAGCAAGTTTTGTCTCCGAAACGACAATTGCAAGAAACACAATTGCAAATCCGCAGCCCACGCCAAAGGATACCTTCTCCTGATAAAACAAAACGGATGCCATAACGGCAAAGACGGACTCCAGCGCGCAAAGAAGCGACGCGGCGCTGGGTTCCACATTCTTTTGCGCAACATTTTGAAGCAGCATACCGCCAAAGCTTGCGACCGCACCCAAATAGAAGATTTTCCACGCAACCGGCGCGCTGAACGCAATCGGCGGTTCCGCCGTAATCCACACCGTCAGCCAGGACAGCACCGCCGATGTGGCAAATTGCAGCATGACAAAGTAAAACACGTTGCCGCGGCCGGCAAAGGCATCAACACAGATGATATGCAGGGCGAACATCACACCGCAGGCCAGCGTAATCATGTCGCCAAAGCCAACTGTCAGCCGCGCATCCAGCGCGATGAGCCCCACCCCCACAAGACACAGTGCCGCCGCAAGAAAGTGATGCCCCTGGGGTAGCTGTCCATAAAACAGGTTTTGAGAAACAAATACTATGGCAGT
>JAHZHV010000167.1 GCA_019420085.1 Christensenella sp. | reverse complement strand
GGCAGACAAACGCTGTAGACAGCCAGTGCGACCATAATCGCAAGCAGCGCCAACATCATAACCTTCGTCACGCGCTCCAATCCCTTTTGCAGTCCGATGGAACACACAGCAAAGCCTACGATGACAATGATCGCCATATAGACTGTCATTAGCACAGGATCGGCCAGCATCTGCTGATACCGTTCCACAACATCGGCGGCAGACAATCCCACAAACAAGCCGCGTGCCGTATTGATGAAATATTGCAGCATCCAGCCTCCGACGCAGGTGTAAAACATCATCAAAATGTAATTGCCCGCAACGGCAGCATATCCATGCCAGTGCCAATGCGTGCCCGGCTTTTCCAATTCACGGCACATACACGCCGGACTCTTCTGTGCAGCACGACCAACAGAAAACTCCATCGTCATAACCGGAATGCCAAGCAACGCCAAAAAGACAAGGTAAAAGATTACAAAAATCCCCCCGCCATTTTGACCAACCATGTACGGAAATTTCCAAACATTTCCAATTCCAATGGCACAACCGGCGCTAAGCAAAATAAAGCCCAGCCGGCTGCCCAGTTTCTCCCTCTGCATACGAACCTCCTCATTTGCACCGAAACGGCGCTTTTTTTATCATAGACAATCCGTACAACAAAGGCAACCCGTTTTCGGGAGCAGCTGCATACACATTGCAGGAAAGCCAACAATTTCACTGGTTCATGGCAAGCATATTTTGAATATACGCAATCAACGCATGGGTTGCCGGCGGAAAAATAGCAGTTTTCTTCCATACCAGCATTGTTTTGGAAAAAAGCGGCGGCGACAGCGGAACAAACCGAAGATCCTGATAATCGCAGCGCAATTGGATCGTTACAAAAGCACCCATATGTTGCGCTACCAGAAGCGCCATATTATAGGGCAGGTTTCCGCAGGCAACAACCCGCATCTGCGGCTCATACATTCCAAACCATTTTGCAATCTGCGTCTGAACACTCTGCCGGCGACTTATAATCAGCGGAACACCTGCAAGATCGCGTGCACATACGCTTTGTTTTTGTGCCAGAGGATCCTGCTGATGAACAAGGATACCCCACTTTTCCTGAACAGGGAGCGTAACCCAATCGTATTTATCTACATGAATCGGTTCCAGCAACAGCCCAAAATCCAGTACACCACGCTCAATTCGCTCCAGAATGCTGTCTGAATTACCGCTGTAAATTTGATAGGTCACCTGTGAGTGCTGCGCCTGAAACGATGCCAGTATTTTCGCAAGCCATGCCATTGATTCCAGATCGCCGCTTCCAACTGCAACCTCGCCGCGCAGCGGCCCATCACTGCAAAACTCCTGCCGCGTCCGCTGCGCAAGGTCTACAATTTCCTGTGCACGGCGACGCAGCAGCATCCCCTCCTGTGTCAGTGTCACACAATGGCGGCCACGATGAAATAATTTTGTTCCAAGTTCCTGCTCCAACTGCATCAACTGTCTTGAAAGGGTTGGCTGTGTTAAATGAAGCTGTTCTGCTGCTCGTGTAATATTTTGTTCCTGTGCAACAGCAAGAAAATACTGCAATACCCGCAATTCCATCAAATTCCCTCCTCTGCTTTCGTGCTGTCATATCCGTCTGCCGCAGGACAAGAAAAAATGCTTTATTTGCATAGTTTATCATACATATGTGGTATTTTACATTTTTTCCTGAAGCCGTTACACTGAAATTGACAGGAGGAATCCCCATGCAATATACACTTCTTGGAAATTCCGATTTAAGCGTTTCACGAATCTGCCTTGGCTGCATGAGTTTCGGTGACCCAAGCGCCGGGCCACGCGCCTGGACGCTTATGGAATCGGATTCACGCGCCGTCATTCAAGCGGCTCTGTCGCTTGGAATCAACTTTTTCGATACGGCGGCAGCGTATCAAAACGGCATCAGCGAAACATATCTTGGACGGGCGCTGCATGATTTTTCGCAGCGGCAGCAGATCGTTGTCGCGACCAAATTTCTGCCGCGTACCAAAGCACAAATCGCTGCGGGCATCGACGCAAGAACGCATATCCGTCAATCTCTTGCGCAGAGCCTTCGGCGCCTTGGTATGGACTATGTCGATCTTTACATTTGTCACAAGTGGGATGAAACCGCCCCTTTGTACGACATTATGGCGGGATTAAACGACGTCGTACGCGCCGGAATGGCACGCTATATCGGTATTTCAAATTGCTTTGCCTGGCAGCTTTGCAAAGCAAATGCGCTGGCACAAAAGGAGGGCTTTGCGCCATTTATCAGTGTGCAGAATCACTACAATCTTGTGTTCCGTGAAGAAGAACGGGAAATGGTGCCTTTGTGCCGTGCGGACAATATTGCCATGACACCATACAGCCCATTGGCATCCGGCAGACTGTGCCGGATGCCCGGTTCTCAAACGAAGCGCCTGCAGCAGGACGACTATGCACGCGGTAAATATGACGCCACAGCCGCACAGGATGCAAAGATTATTCTGCGCACATCACAACTGGCCAGGCAGCACGATGTATCCATGACACAAATCGCATTGGCATGGCTTTTAAAACAAACAGCCGCACCGGTGGTTGGCGCAACAAGCGCACAGCAATTAGCCGATATTGCCGCTGCAACGACGATTACACTGACACAGCAGGAGTGTACTTTCCTACAGGAATCCTATGTACCGCATGCGCTGGTTGGCATGATGGCTGAACCGTCTGAAAAAGCATCATAAAACGCGGCATAAGCCGCGTTTTATGATGGAGCTACATACAATAAAAACACTTTTAAAGCACATCTTAAATTGCAAACAACGTAATTTCCGTCGGATACAAAGGGGAACTTTTAAAGCGCAGATAAAACCGATAGTTATCACCAATTTCATCCAGCATCCGCGGTATTTTCCACAAATCTTCGTTATTATGATACACCGAAAACAAAAGCCTGGGTCTATCGTTTGCAATATGCCCCTGCGCACCGAGGATTACCTGCTGCTCAAACCCTTCCACGTCCGCTTTGATCAGCGTAATCGGTTCACAAATGTCTTCATCCAGTGTTGTGACCTCTATTGCCTCACCTGCATCCGATTCCCCGCACAACATATTGGCAGACGCACCGCCCGCCGCATGGGAAAGAAACATTTTTCCTGCCTGTGCACCAACGCCCTTTTGCCGGCATTCAATACGCGGAAATCCCCGCAGCGTCTCAACAAGACGGGCATATGTTTTGGGTGTAATTTCATAACAATAGATTTTTTGATAGCAATCTGCACCGTAATTGGCCAGATAAGAAAGCACCGTATCTCCCGTATACGCACCCAGATCTACGAAAACCTCGCGATCGGTACAATGAATAAGGTCCAGGTCAAAATACTCATCAAACAGATACTCCCGTGTTTGTGCCGTTGTATCAAAATCATAGCGATACCAATTATTCAAAATGGCGTAGAGCGTCTTTCTGGATCGGTAATCTTCAAGTTTCTCATAGAGCCATATAAAATCGTGCATGTGATCATATAACGTCTTGGCTTTACCTGCAATTTGTTCATAAATACCCTTTTCCGGTTCCAATCTTCCCCAAAATCCGAATTTATTAAAAAAATCCGCACAGTTCTTGCGCGTCTGCGCAGGCACACGCTCAAACGCCGTACGAATCCTGTGATAAATCTCCTGTTCCTGCAGGGTTTCAATTTCATTGGCCAACGCATAAAAACCTGTGTCAATACTGTTCATCTTCCAATAACCCCTGTCTGTACTGATATCACAATACTGTATGCACGCATTTGCGGAAGATGCCACACCCATTTTCTATCGCTTCAAAAAATGCCGCGCACCTGAATCTTTGGATACACGGCATTTCACGATATCTTTTTAACGTTTCCGACATGGCGACGTCATATAAATGGTTTCCAGACGCGCACCCAAACGGCTGAGAAGTTCGTTTGTCGAAATACCGCAGCGCATTGCAACTTCCAGCGCATCGATAGACGTACCGCACTGTGTGCCAATGAGTGTTGCAACATCACCCGGTACAACGGACGGCGCCTGCGTCACATCCACAAGCAGCTGATCCATGCACATACGCCCGATCATGGGGCAGCGCCGGCCGCCAAGCAATACCTGCCCGCCTTTTTGACAAAGCACCTGCGGCAATCCGTCCGCATATCCAATTGTAATCGTGGCCACACGCGTATCGCGCGCCGCATGAAATGCATGGGCATATCCCGCGCCGTCTCCGGCAGGTACAACGCGAACGCTGGCTACTGTTGCCTGCAGCGACAGCGCCGGCCGCAAGAAAAGCGGATGCAGTACTGCTTTGTCATCGCTTCGTACGCCGTACAGCGCAATACCCGGCCGCGCATAATCATATGACTGCGGCGGCAAATTCCAGATGCCATAACTTGCCTGTATATGCGTTGCACCGGGTGCAAGGCCCTCCCTGCGCATACGCGCTACCGCATCCGCAAACGCTGTAAGCTGCGCCTGCGTCACCTGCTGCGCCGCCATATCGTCGCTGCAGCAAAGATGGGAGTATACGCCGCATATGCGAAGATTCCGCATCGCATAAATCCGGTCAATGGCGTCTTTATCCGCCGCAGGCACACCGATGCGATGCATCCCCGTATCAAGCGCCAGATGCACGCGCACACGCACACCCTGCTTATCCAGCGCACGGGCATAATCCACATCCACAATGCTTTGCGTAATGCGAAACCGACGCAGGCGTGCAGCCTGCTGCGGCGGCGTATATCCCAGCACCAGAATCGTGCCGCGCACACCGTGCCGTCGCAGCGTCTCCGCTTCCTGCAGACACGCCACGGCAAACGCATGCACGCCCGCACGTCTTTGCAGCATTCTTGCCACACGCACGGCGCCGTGACCATACGCATCGGCCTTTACAACCGCCATCAACCGACACTGCGGCCCAAGTGCCGTCTGCAAAACATGTGCATTGTGCAAAATCGCCTCCAGATCAATTGTCTTCCATGCGCGAACCTGCTTTTGCCTGCCGACAGGCCAGAACCATACCGCCAACGCGGCGGCTGCAAACGACGCAAGCAATACGGCGAAAAAGTGGACAAGATGATTCTCGATCAATATTGCCGTAAGGCCTGTTTGTTTTGCTGCACCCCGTACAAGCACAATACACCACGGGTGCAGCAAATATACCCACTGCGCCACATCGCGTGCCCATGCACTGCGTCCATGGTTTTTATCCGATAAAAGTGCAAACAAAAACAACATACAAAACGGCAGTACAAGATACATGCTGTCATGCCGCTGAACACAACGGCCGTACAGCCAAAGTCCCTCGGCAATCAACAATGCCGTACAGGCGCATGCCCCCGCAATCAACGCGCCGCGGCGCAGACGCAGACGTACCGTTCCCAGCAGCAGGAAGACAGGCGCATAAAAAAGACCGTTTCTGGTATACGCACAAACGCTGAAAATACACGTATACATTTTGGAAAGTACCGGCATTGCTGCAGTAAAACCGAAGTAACTGTCGCCAAACAGTCCGATCAAATACAAAAATGCCGCAGCGCAAAGTGCCGTACGTCGTCCTGTTCGCAGCAAAAGGCGCGACAATGCCATACCGCAAAGAAGCGCCGGAAAATACCACAGATGATAAAACGTACCGTCAATTGCTATTGCACGAAGCCATTGCGTCACCGGTATGCCGCCGGCATACAAATTCAGCGGCAGATACAGTACGATTGCACCTGCGTAGACAAGGGCTGTCCGTTTTATAAATGCATGCCAGCGATGCGCATCCGCCTGCAAAACATAGCGACCGCTGAGCATCAGAAAGAACGGTACGGCAACACGCCCCAGCACACGTGTCAAAACGTAATCGACAACCGGACTGTAATCAGCAAACGGCGCAGTATGAATGCCCACAACCATAACTGCCGCCATCAGGCGAAACCAATCCAGTACCGGCGCCCTTTTTTCGCCCGTCACGCTTCCGTTCCCAGCGTCACAATGCGATCGATCAGCTCTTCAAAATCGATTCCCGCCTGACGCATCATGTTCGGATAGCGGCTGTGTGCCGTAAAACCGGGTATCGTGTTGACCTCGTTAAAAATAACCCTGCCCTGCGGCGTCAGAAAGAAATCCACGCGTGCAAATACCCGACAGTTCAACGCGCGATACACAATCTCAGCTGCATTTTTAATCCGCCGCGTTGCCTCGGGTGAAATTTGCGCCGGACATAAAATGCGCGCCGTTTCCAGCGTATACTTTTGCGTAAAGTCAAAAAAACCGCCCGCAAGCACAATTTGATCGATCTGACCGATTGTCAGCGTCTCATTGCCCAGCACGGCACAGCCGACCTCAAAACCACTGACCGCTTCCTCCAAAAGATAGGCATCATCCTGTTGCAGCGCTGTATCAATTGCCTGTTCAAGCGCAGTTTGCGCTGTAACGCGTGAAATCCCCAGCGAAGAGCCGCCGCGCAGAGGTTTGACAAAAAGCGGATAACCAATCTGCCTGGCCGCCTCATATACAATGGATACCGGCGTTCCCCGCCCAAACGTCCGCCCGCGCGGCACAGCAATGCCATGCGCCGCTGCCAACGCATGCGAACGTTCCTTATCCATACAAAGCGCACTTGCCAATGTACCGCAGCCAATAACAGGAATGCCCGCCAATTCCAGCATTCCCTGCAGCGTTCCGTCTTCACCGTTTTTTCCGTGCAAAATCGGAAAAGCAGCATCAAAGGGAACCTGCGTCTGTGCGCCATCCATCAAAAGCAGCGCATGCGCCGCACGGGATGGCAGCAATGTACACGGGACGCATGCCTGTGTCCTGGTATGCCAAATATCCGTTTCAATATCTTCTGTATCACCCGTATAATACAACCACTGACCCTGCTGTGTGATCCCAACCGTCAGCACGCGCCAGTGTGTTCGATCCATATGCCGCAAAACAGCGCTTGCTGATTGCAGGGATACGCCATATTCTCCGCTGTGTCCGCCAAAAAATACCAGTATTGTCTTCATATACCTCTCATTCCTTTCCTCTATGCCGCGTGAATCGCGATAGATGATATCCTGTTTGCAGCATAACAGTTTGTGCCGGATCAGTTGTGTAGGTATACTGTCTGTTTCCCCGCAAAAGGCATACAATCCGTTTAAGATTTTCTTTTCCCGCAGCGTATTTCCAGCCAAAATAAAAGCACGCGTTTATCCTGCAGGATACAGAACGAACGCATGCCTGATCGTTTTTTATGATTCTGTGGCGAAATCGCCTATTTACCGCAATCTACCCACGGCAGCATGGATCGAAAAGATACAGCCGCAGCACAATCGCTATTCAAAGAAAATCCGCACGGCGTTTGGTATTACGCCTTTGCAGCGCTTTGCCCTCAAAATGCATCTGCCTTTGCAGGTAAAAATATATAAAAAAGCTTCCAAAATACCGATTGGCATCGCATAAATAAAAAAACTATCGCACCTGATTGGATAAGCAAAATAAAAAAAATCCGCCGCAAGCACATCTTTTTCAATGCTGCTTGCAGCGGATTTATGAATCCATGCATCGTCTTTTTGCGGCGCCTGTTCGCACCTGTCTTACTCCCATTCCACCGTCGCAGGCGGCTTGGCGGTAATATCATAGACGATGCGATTGACACCCTGCACCTCGTTGACAATACGCGTGGAGGTCCGATCCAATACTTCATATGGGATGCGGGCCCATTCTGCCGTCATGAAATCATCTGTTCGTACGGCACGCAGCGCAAGGGTATGATCGTATGTTCTGCCGTCGCCCATAACGCCCACGGAGCGCGTATCGGTCAGTACAGCAAAATACTGGCTGATCTGGCTCTGCAGATTTGCATTGGCAATCTCCTGCCGGAAGATCGCATCCGCATGCTGCAGCAAATCGATTTTTTTGCGTGTGATCTCTCCGATAATGCGAACGGCAAGTCCCGGGCCCGGAAACGGCTGTCGTGTAATCAGTTCTTCGGGCAATTCCAGTTCGCGTCCCAATGCGCGAACTTCATCTTTGAACAGCAATTCAAGCGGCTCCAGCACACCGCGAAAGCGCGCAACAACCTCCGGCGGCAAAAGTCGGTTGTGATGGCTTTTAATCACATCCGCATCGCCCTTGCCCGACTCGATGACATCCGGATAGATCGTCCCCTGTGCCAGGAAATCGGCATTGGTAATGCCAAAACGTTCTGCCTCATCGGCAAAGACATAACCAAACTCCCCACCGATGATCCTTCTTTTTTCCTGCGGGTCGCGCACGCCGCGCAATTTGGACAAAAACCGTTCTGCGGCATCCACGCGCACAAAACGCATCGGACGCGCGGAAAAAATGCGCTCAATTTCGTCCCCTTCGTCAAGGCGCATCAGGCCATGATCGACAAATACGCAAGTCAGCCTGTCGCCGATCGCTTCGGCAAGAAGCGCCGCCAGCACGGAAGAATCCACACCGCCGGACAGCGCAAGCAGCACGCGTCCCTGGCCAATCTGCGCACGCAGCGCTTCGACTGTCCGGCGACGAAAATCGCCCATCGTCCAGTCGCCCTTTGCGCCACAAACGCGGAACAGAAAATTATGCAGCATCTGTTTGCCGTACTGCGTATGATTTACTTCCGGATGGAACTGCACTCCATAAAATCCCCGCGCAATATCCGCAATAGCCGCCGTGGGACAGGCGTCGGTATGCCCGACCAATGCAAAGCCCTCCGGCACACGCGCCAGGTAATCCCCGTGACTCATCCACGTCACACTCTGCTGCGGCAGTTCGGCAAACAGCGGACATGACGTATCAAACACCGTCTGCGTTCTGCCGTATTCACGTGCCGTATCTGCCTGCGCAGCAGTCACAAGACCGCCCAGCGTATGCGCGATCAACTGACAGCCATAACAGATACCAAGCACCGGTATCCCCAAAGAAAACAATGCAGGATCAATATGCGGCGCATCCGGCAGATAAACACTGCCCGGTCCGCCGGTAAAGATAATGCCGATCGGTGCTTTGGCGCGGATCTGCGCAAGCGGCGTCGTGTAAGGCAGCACTTCACAATACACCCCACATTCGCGCACGCGCCGCGCAATCAGCTGATTGTACTGACCGCCAAAATCCAGAACGATCACGCTTTGATGTTCCACGTGGTTTTTCTCCTTCCCTTTTTACCGCACAGATACATACATCCTTTCCAAAATGTATACCCCATGCCGACCTTCCAATGTATCCTGTATTTTTTTACGTTCGTATTTTACAACGATTCGGTCTTCCTGTACACAAAAAATACACCCGGCCTGGCGTCTTTTATGCTATACTCACTCCAACGACAGGATACAGACAGCGTTTTGAACTTTTTACCCGTTGCTGAAAATATACAATGAAAGGAAATGAAAATACCATGCAAAAACCAGTTTTATGGGGCATCATGGGAACAGGCTGGATTGCCGAACGATTCTCTGCGGCCCTGGCTGCACTTGCACCGCAGGGCGCCGTACTGCATGCTGTAGGTTCCCGTACACAGGAAAGCGCGCAGCGCTTTGCCGATGCGCACAACATTCCCCATGCGTATGGTTCCTATGAGGCACTGGTGAATGATCCATCACTGGATGTAATCTATATCGCCACGCCGCATCGCTTTCACTTTGAAAATGCACATCTTTGCATTGAAGCGGGCAAGGCTGTTCTCTGCGAAAAGGCTTTCACCGTCAATGCACAGGAAGCAGAAGCACTGGCAATGCTCGCAAAACAAAAGCGGGTATTTGTCATGGAAGCGTTTTGGACACGTTTCCAACCGCTAAACCGCATGTTGCATCAGGCCGTATGCCAGCAAAATCAAATCGGTACACTGCGCATGATGCAGATCGACTTTGACAAAATTGAAGATTGGCCCGACACACACCGCATTTATAATCCCGACCTGGCAGGCGGTGCAATGCTCGATCTTGGCGTATACACAATGAATTATGCCTGCTTTTTCCTTGGGGCAGACGCGCAAATCGTACACGCAGCCGCAACCGTCGGCAAAGGCGGCGTGGACGACCAGTGCGCCATGCTTGTGCGTCATCAAAGCGGCGCACTGAGCGTGCAGACAGCGGCGCTGCAGACAAACGGGCGGCGGGAAGCACTGCTGCTTGGCACGCGCGGAAGCATCCGCGTGCCGAATTTTTCCAAAGCGACATACTACGAGCATACCGACTATGCCACAGGCATCACTCAACGTATTGAAGCGGAACCCTTCCTTTGCAATGGTTACGAATACGAAGCCATCGAGGTCATGGACTGCCTGCGCAGCGGAAAACTGCAAAGCGACATCATGCCCCTTGATACCAGCATCGCCATCATGCGTCTGCTGGATGCCTGTCGTGCCGATTACGGGTTTACCTATCCGTTTGAATGAAAAATCGGTTGCAATCCGACAAAAAGTGGCGTAAGATATTGTCCGACAAGTGAATGAATGTGCTTATCTTCGGGGGCAGGGTGCAATTCCCGATTGGCGGTTACAGCCCGCGCGCGCCGTTTCGGCGCTGATTTGGTGAAAGTCCAAGGCCAACAGTAATAGTCTGGATGAAAGAAGATGCAAAAGCCGCGCTGCGCCGCATATGTGTTTGCTGTAACCAATCGCGGCGGCAACTGACTCGCGCTTTTTCCACGCCTGAAAGATAAACCGTTTTTCAGGCGTCTATTTTTTTGCGGGAGGCAGTTTTTTCATGGAGAAAAATCAACAGTCCAAGACAAAAACACTTGTTACATGCGCCATGCTTGGCGCGCTCGCCTTTGTCGTCATGGCCGTCGGCCGTGTGCCGGTCGTACTGTTTTTAAAGTACGATCCAAAAGACGTAATCCTGGCCATCGCCGGATTCCTGTTCGGGCCGCTTCCGGCACTGGGCGTAACCAGCGTCGTAGCATTGCTTGAGATGTTTACCTTCAGTGACACGGGCGTCATTGGACTTATCATGAATATTCTTTCCTCGGCCTCGTTTGTCTGCACGGCTGCCATCATCTATCAGCGCCGACACACACTTCGCGGCGCAATCGCAGGATTGTTGCTCGGCGTCGTATGCATGTGTGCTGTGATGCTGCTTTGGAACTACCTGATCACGCCGCTTTACATGAACGTATCGCGTCAGGAGGTTGCCGCGCTTCTGCTGCCGGCGTTTCTTCCATTTAACCTGCTCAAGAGCGTACTCAATGCGTCCATCACCATGCTTCTTTATAAACCCGTTGTGCGCGGGTTATCGCGTGCACATCTGATGCCGCGCACATCACGCAGCACCGTCGGACGCAGCGGGCATATCGCTGTTGTATGCATCTGTCTGTTTGTGCTGGCAAGTTGTGTGCTGTGCATCCTTGCCATGCGCGGCCTTTTGTAAGAATCCTGCTATCAAAAAGCGCATACAGTGCGGCGTTATTGCCGTGCTGTATGCGCTTTTTGATGGTTCCGTTTCTCACCGGCATGCGCCGTCATCGCCAAATCCCTGCATTGACCACACAAATTTCCGTATTGTCAGATAGCTCAAATCACCCAGTTGCCGTCACGAAAGACGCACACTTCTACCCCATCACGCGTCCTGCCCGTCACAGATAAATCCGGTGCGCCGATCATGAAATCCGTGTGATGCACCGAATCATTGACGCCCCGCGCACATGCCTGCTCGTGCGTCAATGCCGCATAATCCGGCAGAACGTTGGTAAAACCTGCACCCAGAGCCAGATGGCAGCTTGCATTCTCATCAAAAAGGGTTTCGTAAAACAACGTATCCATTTGATGGATCGGAGAATCAGCGCCAATTAACGCCACTTCGCCCAGCTTTCCCGCATTTTCATCCAATGCAATCAGCTTTTCAAGAAGCGCCTGTCCCTGCGCCGCACGGCAGGAAACGACACGCCCCTGTTCAAACGTAAGTTCAAAATCACGAATAACCTGTCCCATCAGCGCAAGCGGCTTTGTCGCACGCACGCATCCATTGGCCTGACCGGCAAGCGGCGTGGTAAAAATCTCCTCCGTTGGCAGGTTTGGTTCAAAACGCACGCCGGATGCAGTTTTTTCCGCACCACCCAGCCACAATGCGCCGTCAATCAGCGCAACATGCAAATCCGTACCCGTGGACGTACTTTTCAAATGCAGACTGCAAAACTCGTATGCATTAAGCATTGCACTGCGCTTTGCAAGCATGGCATGATGCGCCTGCCAGGCCTGTAATGCATCCGTTCCATCCTGTACGCGACAAGCAGTCAGAATCTGCATCCAAAGTTTCTCCACCGCCTGCTGCGGCGAAAGTGTCGGAAACACACGCACGGCCCAGTCACGACACGGCACCGCCGCAATTGTCCATTGATTTTTATTTTCACGTGCATCACGCAGCGGCTTTATCACCTTTGAACGGGCTGCACGCACACGCGCAAGGAGTGATTCATCTATCCCCGCAAGCGCTTCGGGATCATCGCATAAAAGATAGATCTCACACGGCAGCTCACGATTTAAAAAACGCTGACGCTCCCGCTCATAGGCCGGCACACGCTTTAAAAACCGCGCATCGCCATATTCATATCCAAGGCGCTGAACACGCACATCGTCATAGTGTATCTGTACCCATGCCGCACCCGCTTCATAGGCTTCCCGCGCTACAAGCGGCACAAAGTCACACGCTTGCGGTGCGGTGTAAATCACGGCGCCCTGTCCCGGCTGAATATTTGCCCCCACACGCACAATCAGCTGTGCATAATCTTGCAGTAATGCCTGCTTCATGATCATATTTCATCCTTTCTTTTCAATCCGGACATACTATAAACGGCGGTACATCTACAATCGATGTACCGCCGAAAAACCGGCTTTGCGCGCAATCCCCTTATTCGGCAAGCTTTTCACGCAGATGCTGCGACAAAAGCGCCAGGGAAGCAGCCATGTTTTCGTTTTGCAGCAGAATGTTATCCGGCACCGAAAGATATGTGGGTGCAAAGTTCCAAATACCAAGCACACCGCCGCGTACTAGGGCATCGCAGGCCTCCTGCGCATGCTCCACCGGCACAGTAATAATGCCGATATTGATATCATTCTCCATGCAAAAATCCGGCAGCTGGCACACATCATACACCATCGCACTGCCAATGCGCGTGCCTACCAATGCACGATCAACATCGAATGCCGCAACAATCCGAAGTCCATATTCCTCAAATCCCCGGAAGGAGGCAAGCGCACGTCCAAGGGATCCTGCACCAACCAGCACGGCGTCGTTCATATTCCGATACCCAAGTGCACGCTCCATGCTATCCAGCAATTCTTCCACGGAAAAGCCGACCTTCGCCCTGCCGCCGCTTTGACTGACAGCTGCAAAATCCTTGCGCACCTGCACCTCGTTTAAACCCAGCATCTGCGCAACCATCGGCGCCGAAACATTCGTCACCCCTTCTGCGTGCAGCTTTTTCAAACATTGCAGGTAAAACGGCATGCGATGCATCGCCTGCGTGGATATTGCGCCGCTCAACTTCCTGTCCTGTGCCATAGCACCCCTCCGCACATGCTTTTAAGCATGTTTCTACGGTTTTATCATAATACGAATTTAATCGTCTGTCAAAGGCCAAAACCCTTACATTTCAACAATACAGATGCTATAATCCATGCAACATCACACGGAAACGGAAGGTACATAATTGTATGCAAACCAACACTTCTCCCGTGCTGGAAGTCCATCACGTCGGCAAGCGCTTCGGCGCTGTTGATGCACTTGTGGATGCCAGCATCAGTCTTTATTCCGGTCAGATTCATGCACTTGTCGGCGGCAATGGCGCCGGCAAATCGACGCTTGTCAATATTCTGTCTGGTAACCATCGGCCCTCAAAGGGCGAAGTCCGCATTGACGGACAAGCCGTGCGGCTGACCTCGCCAAAAGTCTCTCGCGGCTATGGTATCGCAACCGTTTATCAAAACCTTGCGCTTGTCAATTGTCTGGACGTATCTTCCAACGTCTTTTTGGGACGTGAAGAACTTATGCCGCCGCCGCTTTCCTGGTTCGGCTTTTTGAACAACCGTAAAATGCGAAAGAAAACCGCCGAGGAACTGGAGCGGCTCCGCGTCAATATCCCGGATATCGACTCAAATGTCAGCAATATGTCCGGCGGTCAGCGTCAATGCATTGCCTGCGCACGCGCTCTGATGGGCGGCGCACGTGTATTAATGATGGACGAACCTACTGCAGCGCTTGGCGTACGGGAAACCGCGCAGGTTATGCAGATGATGACAAACTGCCGTGATGAGGGCGCGGCAATTATGCTCATCAGCCATAATATGGAAGACGTCTTCCGTCTGGCTGATCGCATTACCGTACTTCGTTTAGGAAGCAGTCTTTTAACAGTCGATAAAAAGGACGTTACACCCGACGAAATTGTTGGCCTGATCACAGGCGGTCTTTCTGTGGAAACATGGCGGGAACGTCATCCTGATGTCGTTCTTGCAAACTGAAGGCTTTCAAACACGGCGCGGCGGCTTTGAAGCTGCCGCGCCGTCGTTTTGGCAGAAAACAGCTTGCCGTCTGCGGATGACCGTCTATAATAATAGGCGTATCGCAACAAAGAGGGAAAGTCCTATACAAAAGTGGAGGTATGATCACCTATGCTTCGAATTGAACATCTGACCAAGACCTACGGCAACAAACGTGCTGTGGATGACCTGAGTCTTCATATCCAGCCGGGAGAGATCTATGGCTTTATCGGACACAACGGCGCCGGCAAAACCACGACGCTGAAGTCCTGCTGCGGTATCCTGGACTTTGACGGCGGCGACATCTTCATCGACGGGCACAGCATCCGCACGGAACCGCTTTCCTGTAAGCGTGTTTTAGCGTATCTGCCGGACAATCCGGATTTGTACGAATTTATGAGCGGTATGCGGTATTTGAACTTTGTTGCCGATATCTTCGCCGTCCCTGCCGACATGCGCCGCGCCCGTATTGAAGAGTACGCACAGATGTTCGGCATTGAAAACGACCTGTCTCAGCCGATTTCCGCCTATTCACACGGCATGAAGCAGAAACTTGCCCTGACCGGCGCACTGCTGCACGATCCCCGCGTACTGCTGATGGATGAACCTTTTGTCGGTCTTGATCCCAAAGCCGCGTTTGATTTAAAAACCGTCATGCGGCGTCTGTGCGATCGCGGGGGAGCCATTTTCTTTTCCACACACGTACTGGATGTAGCCGAACAACTCTGTGATAAAATCGCCATCATTCGCCACGGCAAACTTGTTGCAAGCGGCGATATGGCCAGCGTCCGCGGTAAAGAGTCTCTGGAAGAAGTGTTCCTGGAACTGGAGGAGGAACAGCATGCTTAAAGCGCTGATTTTTTCGCGGTTTGCCGCCATGTTTGCCGGCAATACGCGCAAACGCCGCAAGGGTTCCGGCGCAGGCCGGATCATCCTGCTGGTATTTTTACTGCTGTATGTATTTGCCGCATTGTTTGCCATGATGTTCGGCTTGTTCATCTCGATGCTGCCTGCGCTTGCGGCACAAAACGCGCAATGGGTTATCTATGCCATTGCCGCGATAGCCGCCGCCGCATTGTCGCTGATTTTCGATATCCCCATGGTTCAATCGCAGCTTTATGAAGCGCGTGACAACGAGTTTTTGCTCAGCATGCCGATCGCCCCGTGGAAAATACTGTTCTCCCGCATGATTGCGCTTTACGGCATTTCGCTTTTGTACTCGCTGGCATTCTATATCCCTGCGTTTGTAGCCGTTCTGCTTTACGTAACGCCCTCGGCGGCGGGCATCGCATTGTTTGTTCTTGCAGCGCTGCTGTCTCCGCTGTTGCCGCTTGCCATCTCGTGCCTGATCGGACGCTTCTTTGCATTCCTGAAAAAGCGTTTTGCACGTGCAAAAATACTGATGACGCTGATCCTTGGCGTTGCCATGTGCGCTTATTTTTACCTGTGCGCAAATTTGAGCAACTATACCACGGCACTTATCGAAAATGCAGCGGCTGTAACACAGTGGTTTGAAACCTACATGTGGCCCTATGCCGTCTTTGGCCGCGCCTGTCTTGGCAGCATCATCGACTTTGCGCTGTTTGCACTTTTGTGCATCGCCGTCTTTGGCGCAGTATACGCCTATCTTTCCAAAAGCTTCCTGCGCCTTGCTACAGCGCGGGACGCAAAGCGCGTGCGTTCGTCCAAAGACGCACAGATTCGCATGCGTTCCGTCATGGGCACGCTGCTTGTTCGTGAGCTGCAGCACTTTTCCGCCTCGTCTGTCTACATGCTCAATGCCGGTCTTGGGCTTTTAATGCAGATCGCCGCCGGTGTATTTCTTCTTCTGCGCGGCAGCACACTGACTGCTTCGCTGCTCGGCGCAGGGCTTTCCACGCAGGCGCTATGCGGCATGCTCGCCCTTGGCTCCTGTCTGCTTTGTACGATGACGCTGATCTCCGCGCCGTCCGTGTCTCTTGAAAGCAACCGTATCTGGATTGTACAATCCATGCCTGTGGATGCTTCCAAAGTACTGATGAGCAAGGTTCTGTGCCATTTTGTACTGGGTGGACCTGCAGCGCTGATCAGCGGTATCCTGTTTGTCATTGCAGTTGGCGCATATGATATCTGCGGTATGCTGCTTATTGCATCCGGCGTGCTGATGACTGCCTTTTGCGCATTCCTTGGCGTATGCATGAATCTGGTGTTCCCGCGGCTTGACTTCATCAGCGACGTGGCAGCCGTCAAGCAAAGCGGCAGCACCAT
>JAHZHV010000166.1 GCA_019420085.1 Christensenella sp. | reverse complement strand
AAGCTCGCAGTCCCAGTCGTAGGCGTCGCGCGTCTTAAACGGGGAAGCATACGCATACCCCACCGGCACGCCCTCCGACTCTGCCACCAAATAGGGATAGCGCGGAAGCGTACGCACAATCACCTGCCGGAATTCCTCCAGCGTGGGCGGCTCATAGGCAAACGTCACCGCCGTATCGCGCACATAGGGCGCGTAGATTGCAAGCAGCTGTGCCGCATCCTCCTGCCGCGCCGCGCGAATCCGCAGTCCCGCACACGGTTCCTGCATCTTCAATCCCCTCCCTGCTCAATACCAGCACGCACGCCGGTGTCTTTTTGCATGCGCATGCATGTATTATACCATCGCCGCACTAATTTTTCGTATGAAATTTGCATGGTTTGCGTCACATACGCATCGTCTCTGGTATAATGAGACCATCGATTTTGCGCCCGCAGAAGGCCGCAAGCAAAAATTCTTTCTTTATTTGCAGGAGGTATCCTTATGTCTTCAAACGTCCCCAATCTGACCTTAAATAACGGCGTGCAGATCCCCCAGGTGGGATTCGGCACCTGGCGCCTTGAGCCGGACGACGCCTATTGTGCAGTGCTGTGCGCGCTGTCGCAGGGCTACCGCAGCATCGACACGGCCGCCATGTACTTCAACGAGGAAGCCGTCGGCCGCGCCATCGCCGACAGCGGCGTACCCCGCAGTGAAATTTTCCTGACGACGAAGCTTTCCAACTGGGAGCGCACGGCCGATCTTGCGCGCAAGGGCTTTGAACGCAGTTTGAAGGAACTGAACGTCGACAGCGTTGATCTGTATCTGATCCACTGGCCCGGCACGCCCGATCTTTTCCTGCCCACGTGGCGCGCGCTGGAGGAACTCTACCGCGAGGGGCGCGTGCGCGCCATCGGCGTGTCGAACTTCCTTGCCCATCATCTGGAGACGCTGGCGCAGGAAACGGACATCGTGCCCGCCGTCGATCAGATCGAATGCCATCCCTATCTGTATCAGCAGGAGACAATCGAGTACTGCAATGCGCATGGCATCGTCGTGGAAGCCTGGAGCCCGCTGATGAGCGGCAACGCCGCGCTGACCGACCCCGTCATCTGCGCCATCGCCCAGGAGACCGGGCACGACAACGCGCAGGTCATTTTGCGCTGGCATATCCAGCACGGCCGCCGCGTGCTGCCGCGCACGACGAATCCCGATCACAGCCTGTCGAATCTTTCGCTGTTTGACTTTACCCTGACGCAGGAGCAGATGGCGCGCATCGACGCCCTCAGCGTGCACAACCAGCGCGGCGGCCATCCGGACGAAGTCCATCTGACGCTGGACATCCCCGCCTTTGCAATCGGCAAAATCAAGCCGTAACATTTTTTGCAGCCGGTATCACTTCTTCGGCAAAGAAAGGAGATTCCCCATGCAATACCGTACACTCGGCCGCACGAAACTGCGGGTCAGCGAAATCGGCATGGGCTGCGAAGGCTTCCTGGAAAAGACGCCCGAGCAGGTCTGCCGGCTTGTCGACGCCATGCACGCGCACGGTGTCAACTGCATCGACTTATACGCACCCAATCCCGACATGCGTGAAAATCTTGGCCGCGCGCTTGCCGGACGGCGGGACGGCTTCGTGCTGCAGACGCATCTTTGCAGCATCTGGCAGGACGGACAGTACAAGCGCACGCGCGACATGGCGCTTGTGCGTCCCGCCTTTGAGGATCAGCTGACGCGCCTTGGCACCGACCATGCGGAAATCGGGATGATCCACTACGTCGACAGCGTCGAGGACTGGCGCAGCATATGCGACGCGGACGTCATGCGCTATGCGCTGTCGCTGCGCCGGCAGGGCGTCATCGGGGCGATCGGCCTTTCCAGCCACAATCCCATTGCGGCGCTGGAAGCCGTGCAAAGCGGCCTGATCGACGTGCTGATGTTCAGCGTCAATCCCTGTTACGACCTGCAGCCCGGGACGGATAACCTCGAGCTTTTGTGGGCGGATGAAAGCTACGCAAAGCCGCTTGTGAACATGGACCCGGACCGCCAGAAACTGTACGAAACCTGTCAGAACCTGGGCGTCGGCATCACGGTGATGAAGGCCTTCGGCGGCGGCGATCTGCTGGATGCGTCGCTGTCGCCCGCCGCGCGGGCGCTGACGCCGTATCAGTGCATTCACTATGCGCTGACGCGCCCCGCCGTGGCAAGCGTCATGTGCGGCGCACGCACACTCGACCAGCTGCTTGACTGCGTCGGCTACTGCGACGCCGGCGACGCGCAGAAGGACTACGCCGCGGCCCTTGCCGCGATGCCGAAGATCAGCTGGGTCGGGCACTGCATGTACTGCGGCCACTGCGCGCCCTGTCCAAAGGGAATCGACGTGGCGACGGTGACCAAATTCTTAAACCTTGCGCGCGCGCAGGGCGAAATCCCCGAGACGGTGCGCGAACACTACGCGCTGCTGGGCGCGCATGCAGGCGACTGCATCGCCTGCGGCGCATGCCAGACGCGCTGCCCGTTCCAGGTGCCCGTCATCGAGAACATGCGCCGCGCTGCCGAAATGTTTGGCAAATAACAGGCACAAAAACAAAAAAGAAAACCGCTTCTCCCGTATGGGAAAGCGGTTTTTTTCTCGTTTTTTTGTTTTCTTTTTCTGTTTTCTTTTCCTGCACCGGACGCGGCTTTTCCCCCGCGCCCCGGCGCCTGGAACCTGCCGCAGGCGTTTTTTTTGCCGCGGCATGGCATCTTGCTTTTCACCGCAGGCGCCTGCATGCCCCGCGGCCTCTTTGTTTTTTCCTCAGCGCAGCTGTCCGGCGGGGGGCTCCAGCACATCGGATGAAACGATCAGCTTTGCATCCGGGTGCGTCTGCAAAAACGACGCCGGCGCCTGCGGACAGACTTTCCCCAGGCAGATTTTGCGCACAATGCCGCGCTGCCAGGGTCGGTTCATGTAAAAGCGCAGTGCGCGCGCCTGCAAAATCTGGCGCATGCCGACCGTGATGCAGCGCCGCGGCATGGCGTCGATATACCCGCCAAGGGCCGTGACGGCATTGATCGTGCGCGTATGCTCGGTCAGCTCCAGCACGCGCGTCTCCAGCGCCGCAAACGCTTCGTTCGTCATCGTCTCGCCTTCGGGCAGCGCCTCGTTAAAGGCGATATGCCCCATGATCCCCACGCCGCCGAAGGCGATGTCCACGCCGCCCAGCGCGTCGATTGTTTCCTGCACGCGCTGCGGCGCGTCCGGATCGGGAAAAATCCGATTCTGCGGCGGCACGACGCTTCTGCCCTGCAAAAGATCGTAGAACTCCCGCTGCATGAACCCCCGAAACGACAGCGGATCATCCTGACAAATCCAGCGCCCGTTTTCATCCAGATATTCATCCATATTGATCAGCACCAGTCCCGACAAATCCAGTTTTTCCAGATTGGCAAGCCGTGCAAAGCGCCGGTACTGCCCCACCGGTCCGACCGGCACGATCAGCACCGTCTGCCGCGCGGCGGCATTGTTGCGCCGCACCGTATCCAGCATCACGCGCGCCATGTCCCAGGCAAGATCGTCCGCCGTGTCCAGCACCTCAATGGGAATGCGCGTCCGGTGTAAAAGCTGTTCGGCGGTCACATTGCGATACGATTCCATGCAAAAACCTCCCGTGCGTTTGATTCCGTTTTTTGCTGCGCGTCTTTTTACATCCGTGCGCGCCGCATGTCTTCTACATCGCACGATACCGTGTTTTGTCCGCCGTGTCAAGCGCACTTTCCCACTTTCGCGCACCATTGTCACCCCCGTCGGGTTGACAAATTCATCACAGCCGTGTAATATGTTCACATATTCAATAATATTGTTTTTAGTGAACGTTTTCGACACAAATAAAAGCGGGTGATGGATTTTGAACAAACGCGACTGGATCGTATTGGCCGTGATTGTCAATTACGGCTACACAAGTCAGCGTGACATCGTATCCCGGACGGGCTTTTCGCTGGGACTTGTCAACGCGTCGCTGCGCACGCTGGCAGCGGAGGGGTATCTGACGGAAGATTACGCCGTAACGGACAAGGCGCGCGCGCATCTTGCGGACAACAGGCCGCAGCGCGCCGTGATTCTTGCCGCGGGAGCGGGACTTCGGATGATGCCGATCAACCGGATTCCCAAGGGGCTTTTGCAGGTCAACGGCGAGGTGTTAATCGAGCGTGTGATCGGCCAGCTGCACGAGATGGATATCACGGACATCACGGTGGTCGTGGGCTACATGATGGAGAAGTTCGAGGACTTAAGCGACCGCTACAAC
>JAHZHV010000165.1 GCA_019420085.1 Christensenella sp. | reverse complement strand
ATATTCTCGTTGGCAGGAGGTGAAATAAGGATGAAGGCAAATCAGCAGATTTATTGCGATGTGGATAATTGCCGCTTTAATTGCGAGAGCAACCATTGTTCGCTGGACAGCATTCAGATTGGATGCTGCTGCAACGATGCGGCAACGCGTCAGGAAGACAGCATGTGCTGCTCGTTCCGTGAACGTGTCTGAGTTTGGAAAAAGATGGGTGAGCACAATTTGAAGCAAAGTCTTCTTTGCGGCTGCCAAAGCTGCATATATCACGAAGACGGTGTCTGCCGTGCCGTGTCGGTTGTCTTTGATGCGCCAAAGGCGCGTTGCCGCACATATGCACGACAGACAGAAGAGACACTGATGGCCGAGTTTGCACGCGAACTGGCACCGCAGCGTGGCCGGGTCTTGTGTGCAAAACGTACATGCGCGCATAATGATGCACTGTATTGCAAAGCAGAACGGATAGAGGTTGTGCAAAAGCCATATGCGCGTTGCTTTTCGTATCTTGAAAGCGAATCAAAAGGATTGTAAAAAAAACGCGGCGCATTTTGAAAGCGCCGCGTTTTTCTTATACAGACATATCCCATGATCCGAGGTGTTTCGCTGAATAAAGACAGACTTTTTGCACTGGTTGCAATCAAGGTGCAAAATCAGTATAATAGAATCATCTTGATGAGTATAGAACGGTTTCGTGCCTTGCTGTCATGTGCATGGGCATGTGCCGAAGGAGTGCAAGCATGCAAATCAGTCAATTATTCAGAGCGCAAAGACTGCGTCTGGGGTTGTCACAGGCGGAGCTTGCGCAGCGTGCGCAATTGAATGTAACGACGGTTCGCCGGTTGGAAGCCGGACAGGCAGTACAGGATGAAACGTTGGCCGCGCTTGCAAATGTGTTGCGCATTCCAAGGCAGCAGGTTGTGCAGGCATTGCAGCAGACGCGTGAAGCCGCAGCCCAGCAGGCACGTCAACAGACGCCCGAGCCTGCGCAGCAGATGCAGGAGGAACCCGCGCGTGCTCGCCGTCAGGGGCAGGATCGCATGCCGGTTATGCGTCATGCTGCGGCGGGCGGCATATCCGATGAGGAAATGCGCCGCGCTTATGAAAACCAGGAAATTTATATTCCATCTGAAGAGGAAGAGCGGCGTATTCAGGAGATACGGCGGCAGCGCAGACGGCAGGCCTATGAAGGCACGCTCAATGCACGCAGGCGTATGCCGCCGCCGCGCTTGGAACCGGAGCGTCCGGCGCCCCAGCGCCGGCAGGAACCGGTGCAGCGGGATGAATTTGCGGCGCCTGCATATGAACGGCAGCCGGTGAATGAATCCGTGCCGAATGTGCGGGAAGAAGCACATCGTGCACAGCCGGAGTATCCCCAGACGCAGCAAAAGCAGCGTCCCATGCAGCAGGAGCAGACGCAAAAGGATGCGCCGGATACAGCTGCGCAGCCTGCAAAAGAAGAAACCATGCAGGCGCAGACAAGACAAAGCGCAAGGATTCCGCGCATGCCGCGGCAATCTTCATCCGATCCTGCGCAGGAGGGTGTTGCGCGTACATATGCGCAGATGCTCGAAGTAATGGCGGATGTTGCACAGTTGTCGGGACGGGAAACGGTATTGGAAATCGGCTGTGGTCAGGGTGCGCTCACGCGCGTTCTGACGGCGCGCAGCAGATTTGTGGCAGCGCTGGATACTTCGGCACGTGCATTGGAACAGAATCGTGCAGTATGCGCGGCACAGGGAATTGAGAACGTGGATTTCCTGGAAGGCGATGCACGGCGTCTGCCGATTGAATCTGACAGCTTTGATATCGTCTTTGTACCCATGCTGCTGCATCACGTTGTGTCGCCTGCACAGGTGCTGATGGAAGCACGGCGCGTTGTCAAGCCTGGCGGACGCGTTGTCGTTGCAGAATTGATGCCCAGTGATGTGCCCGCTCAGCAACGGATTCAAAATGCAGTTGAAGTCCTGAAAAACGCAACGCACATTGGGGTGATCCCAATGCAGGAGGTTGTGCATATGATGCAGCGTGCACACTTGCAGGTGGCGGATCGCCGTGTGCTGGATCAGATGTGGGAGTTTTCTCAGTGGGTCGATGCCATGGGCGCACGGGATCGCATGGAGCCGCTGCGTGCCTTGATGCGCAGCTTCGCGCTGCAGGGAAACCGTGCAGGTATGGATTTAAGCGTAGACGAAGATGGCCGTATGACGTTCATTTATCGATGGATGTTCTTACTTGGTGTACGCGACGAATAAAGTGTAAAGAAGAAAATCTTAAAAAGGCTCCGCGTCGCGGAGCCTTTTGCAGATCGAAAAAGGGAGTAAAGATATCTATGGATCAGGAACGCATCAACGCATTGTGGGAGCATCTGGGACAGTACGCATCGCTTCGGGCGGAATTTGTGCAATGGCCGCAGTATCCGCTTTATGTTCAGGCGCGTGATGCGTTGCAGTTGGATGTGTTGTATCAAAGCAGTATGCATGGCGTGGGTCATATCCGCAGAGTGATGCTTTTTGGTGCGCTGATTGCAATGATGTCGGGATTTGATCCTGCGGATACGCGGCTTCTGCTGTTGGGCTGCGCCTATCATGATACGGGGCGAATTGACGATTCTCTGGATGATGCGCACGGTGCGCGGTCCGCAGCGCGTGCAGCGCGAATCACGGGCGCGACGGGACAGGATCTTGCGGTGCTGCAGGCGATGATGTGTGCGCACAGTATCTCGGACAGGAAGCGTACACAGGCGCTGACACACTTTGCAGTACAGGATACGATGCGTGCCAATCGCCTGACGGATGCGCTGAAGGATGCGGATGCGTTGGATCGGGTACGCATTGATGATCTGGATGTGCGGTATTTAAGAAGCGACGCTTCTCGTGCTTTGGTGGATTTTGCCTATGCGCTGTATCCGGCGTATTGCGCAGTGGAAAAGGGGTAAAAATGGGCCGGATTGTCGTGGTGGCAGAAAAACCCAGCGTTGCACGCGAGATTGCACGCGTTTTGGGATGCCGCAAAAAAGCAGAAGGATTTCTTTTTTCTGAACAGTATGCAGTGACGTGGGCGCTTGGGCATCTGATTACGCAGTGTCAGCCGGATCAGCTGGATGAACGCTATACCCGCTGGAGCAGTGAAGATCTTCCCATTTTGCCGCAGGAGATTCCATTGCAGATTGTACGGGGCAGAAAGCAGCAGTTCACCATTGTAAAAAAGCTGATCTGTGCAAAGGACACCGACAGCCTGATTTGCGCTACGGATGCCGGACGCGAAGGAGAATTGATCTTCCGCTGGATTTATACCTTTGCCGGATGCAGGAAGCCTGTGCAGCGGTTGTGGATTTCTTCCATGACAGACGAGGCGATTGAAAAGGGGCTGCATGATCTGCGGCCTGCGTCGGCATATGAGGGATTGTATCAAAGCGCACGAAGCCGCGCATGGGCGGATTGGGTCGTTGGAATGAATGCCACACGTGCCTATACGGTGCGCTATGGAACGCTGCTGTCGATTGGGCGCGTACAGACGCCGACGCTGGCCTTTTTAGTGCAGCGGCAAAAGCAGATTGATGCGTTTGTGCCGGAGAACTATTATCTGGTTACGGCGGATTTTGGGGATTATAAAGCGCAGTGGCGAGATGAAAAGACGGGGAAAAGCCAGATTTCCGGCGAGGAAATGGCGGATCAGATTAAACGTCGGGTTCGGGGAAAGACCGGCCGGATTGCGCAGGTGCAGCGCGAGCAAAAAACACAGAATCCGCCGCTTTTATACGATCTTACAGAGCTGCAGCGCGATTGTAACCGTGCGTTTGGATTTACGGCGAAAAAGACGCTGGAAATTGCGCAGAGTTTATATGAAAAACGCAAATTGATCACATATCCGCGTACGGACAGCCGCTATCTGACAGCCGATGTTGCCAGAAAACTGCCGCAGACGCTGGCACGCGTGCAGGTACCGACGCTGAACGCGGCGTTGGAAGCGGTACGTACGCAGGCGCCGCCGACATCGGCGCGTATTGTCAATGAAAGCCGCGTCAGCGATCATCATGCGATTCTCCCCACCGGTGCCCGCGTGGCGTTTGAGACGCTCAGCGAGCAGGAACAAAAGGTATATGAACATATTGTACGCCGCGTTGTGGCGGCGTTGATGCCGCCATGGAAGTATGAAGATACAACGATTGTTACGGTTGTTCATACACAGCAGACGGATGACGCGTTTGTCTGTCGGGGACGCGTCAGTCACAGCGAGGGCTGGAAGGCGTTGTATCCCGCTGCAAAAGGGGATAAGGACGCAGGCGGCCTTTTGCCGGATGTCAGCGTGGGTCAGGAACGAAACGTTGTGCGGATTTCCTCCAAAAAGAAGCAGACAACGCCACCTGCGCAGTACACAGAGGCAACGTTGTTGTCTGCAATGGAGCATGCGGGACGTCAGATTGAGGATGAGCAGCTGCGTGAACAGATGAAAGACTGCGGACTTGGTACGCCGGCGACGCGCGCGGCAATTATTGAACGGATTTTGCAGACGGGATATGCAAAGCGATCCGGCAAGACGCTTGTTGCAACGCAGAAGGGAATTCAGCTGATTGAAATTCTGCCGCAGCAGATGACAAGCGCCCAGCTGACGGGAAAGTGGGAAGCGGCACTTGCGCACATGGCATCGGAAACGGCGGATGAACGGGCGCAGAACGAATTCACCGGCAGTATTGAAGCGTTTGTGCGGTTTATCGTACAGCAGGCTGCGCAGAAAACAGAAGGCGTGACGTTTGAAAAGAAATCGTATCCGGCATCACGCCGCGCAAAAACAAAGCGTA